>JANMFT010000454.1:0-14616 GCA_031374255.1 Limoniibacter sp.
CGCGTGGAAGCCGACATCATGGATTGGTTCAAGGCCCGCAGCGATGATCCGGCTGGGGAGATCAAACAGGTTTTGCGCGCCTATATGGCAGCGCAGGATAAAGCGTAATTATTGCAAGGTTAAACCATGATCCGCGTAACCCATATTCTCGACCATGTTCACGAAACCGCAGGGCGCATCACGTTGGATGAAACCGGGCGTAACCGCCGCCGCATGGTAATGACCTCGGACGAAATCGACAGCCAGCCGGGTATAGAGTTTCTGCTGGATTTACCCGAAGCCACCATGCTGCGCCACGGCGAAGGGCTGCTTTTGGAAGATGGCCGCGTGATACTGGTGCTGGCGGAGCCTGAAGCGCTTTACGCAGTGTTCGGCGCTAGCCCGCGCCATTTGCTGATGCTGAGCTGGCACATCGGCAACCGGCATTTGGCGGCAGAAATATTGGGCAACCGCATCATCATTAGGCAAGACGCTGTGATCAAAGACATGCTCGAAGGTTTGGGCGCGCGGGTAATAGAAATCATGGCGCCGTTTACACCGGAAGGCGGTGCTTATGGCGGGCGGCACAACCCGCATGACCATGGCCATGGCAATGCGGAAGATCATCACGGTCATAAGCATGATTGACCAAACCCGTGATACAGACACCCGCCTGTTTGACTGGCATTATTCGGTACTCTCCAGCCACACCATCATCGCGCCCGATTATCGCAATACGCAAAATGTGCGCCGGTTTTTCAAAGCTGAAATCGGCGAACATTTTAAGTTCGACCGGCCCCTGATGACGTGGATGCAAGACAATGCCGGCAAAACACTCGGTGACGTTGTGGATGAATGGCGCAGGCGCAAGGGTTACAAAGAATGACCTCCCGCCTCACGCTCCTCTCTTGGCTGTCGCCTGCGTTTCCAACCGGCGGCTTTGCTTATTCGGCGGGCCTCGAAACCGTGGCGCACGCAACCGTTCAAACGCTTGATGAATTACAGGGCTGGATTTCTGGCCAGATTGAAAATGGTGCGCTGTGGAATGACGCGGTGCTGCTGGCCGCAAGCTGGCGCGGCAAGGATCAAAGTGAAGTGCAAGAACTAGCTATACTTGCCCGCGCATTGGTGTCGGCGTCAGAGCGTCTGGATGAAATGAACGGGCAGGGCACATCCTTTGCTGATGCTTCCAGCCATTGGCTGCCGGAAAATCTGCCACGCGATCTGCCTTATGTTGTGGCGTTGGGTGTGGCTGCAAAACAAGCCGGCGTGCCTTTGCTCGAAACGCTTGAAGCCTTTCTGCACGCCTTTGCCGCCAACCAATTGCAAGCGGCCATCCGGCTTTCATTGACCGGCCAAAATGGCGCGGCGCAGATTTTGGCCGTGCTAGCACCTGTGATTTCCGGTGCCGCTGTCCGAGCAGCAGAGTCAACATTGGATGATCTTGGCAGCGCTGGAATTTTGGCTGACATTGCCGCCATGAACCACGAAATTTTAACTTCAAGGCTGTTCCGCTCATGAGTTCTGAAAACGGCCCGCTCCGCGTTGGCATTGGCGGGCCGGTTGGCTCCGGCAAAACCACATTGACCGAAATGCTGTGCAAAGAAATGCGCGATGTTTGGCAAATCGGCGTCATCACCAATGATATTTACACCAAGGAAGACGCGCTGATTTTGGCGCGGCTGCAGGCGCTTTCTGAAGACCGCATCATCGGCGTTGAAACTGGCGGTTGCCCGCATACCGCGATCCGCGAAGATGCTTCAATCAATTTGCGGGCCATTGAAACGCTCAATTCCCGCCACCCGAATTTGGATGTGATTTTTATTGAAAGCGGCGGCGATAATCTGGCGGCAACGTTTTCGCCAGATTTGGCCGACATTACACTTTACGTCATTTCAGTTTGCCAAGGCGAGAAAATCCCACGCAAAGGCGGCCCGGCCATTACGCGCTCGGATCTACTGATTATCAATAAAGCCGATCTGGCACCCTATGTTGGTGCTGATCTTGATGTGATGCGCTCAGACGCAGAAAAGCAGCGTGGTGCACGACCGTTTGTGTTTACTGATATGATTAGGCGTGACGGTTTAGACGCCGTTATTGGCTATCTCACCAAAGTTGGCAATCTACCGTCTGTAGAGGCACTTAAGACTTGAGGAGCTAACCTCGCGCCACGTTTTATCCATTCGTAACGACGTTGCCGACATACACAAATTTTTCTTTGATCACCACCCAAACCGAATTGCTGGATCCAATGATGGAAAGACTGAGAATCGCTATGATGACGCCATACTCAATAGCGGTTGCACCACTTTCATTGTCGACGAAGCGCTTGATGTTTGTTTTTAGATTTGTCACGGAAAACGCCAGTCTTTGAGTGCTATTATCAAAGGTTAGCAGTTAAGGTTAAAATTAGCGTTAGCGCGATCGTTAAATTCGTTAACGCAGCCGTTTCCCAACAATTAACCCTGAATTTGTCACAATTTACATCGGTATAGGATGTTTCCGGCGAATAGCAGCGATTTCAGCCATGACTTCATCTGACAATTTCACATTTGCAGCGCCAATATTGGTGTCGAGTTGCTGCAAGTTTGTTGCGCCAATGATCACCGATGTCATGAAAGGCCGCGTCAAGCAAAACGCAATCGCCATTTGTGATGGGTTAAGCCCGTGGCGATCGGCTAAGTCGAGGTAGGCTTCAAGCGGTTTTGCCAATTGCTCGGTCACCCGCCCGCCAAGATCAGGGCTGATCACAAGGCGGGAGCCTTTGGGTTTTGCACCATTGCGATACTTGCCTGACAACATGCCCATCGCCAGAGGCGTATAGGCCAATAGACCAACATCCTCATGATGCGAAAGCTCGGCCATATCGGTATCGAACAGCCGGTTCAAAAGAGAATACTCGTTTTGGATGGAAGCCACACGGGGCAATCCGAATTTCTCTGATGCATTCAAATATTGCATCGTGCCCCACGCACTATCATTGGAAAGCCCGATATGGCGGATTTTGCCCGCTTTCACCGCTTTATCCAAGGCTTCCAAAATGGCATGAACATCATCGGCCTTTTGGGTTTTATTTTGCTTCCAAGGCTCATAATTCCAAATCTGGCGGAACGCGTAGGAACCTCGGTTCGGCCAATGCAACTGGTAAAGATCAATGTAATCGGTTTGCATCCGCTTTAGTGAGCGGTCGATGGCGATTTCAATTTTTGCGGGCGAAATCGGCGCGCCATCGTCAATCCACTTCGGCCCGGGGCCTGCTGCCTTCGATGCGATAATCACATCATCACGCTTGCCGCGCTGTTTCAGCCACGTGCCGATAATACGTTCGGTTGAGCCTTGGGTTTCCGCGCGCAATGGCATGGTCGAATAAAGTTCTGCGGTATCAAAAAAATTGACACCCTTTTCCATAGCGCGGTTTATCTGAGCATGGCCGTCAGCTTCTGTGTTTTGTTCGCCCCATGTCATGGTGCCAAGGCAAATTTCGGGCACGAAAAGGCCAGTGCGGCCCAAAGGACGATGTTTCATTCTTAGAGATCCAAATTAGCAACGCTTAGCGCATTATCCTGAATGAAGTCGCGGCGGGGTTCCACATCGTCGCCCATCAATTGCGAGAACACGGTGTCCGCATCCTGCCCGTCAGTGTCTTTTACGCGCAGCAAAGTGCGCACATTCGGGTCGAGCGTGGTTTCCCATAATTGCTCGGCATTCATTTCGCCAAGGCCTTTATAGCGTTGCAGCGCAATGCCCTTGCGTCCTGCGGTGAAAACCGTGTCAAGCAACGCAATTGGCCCATGAACCGGCGTTGCGTTGGTTCCTAAACGCAAAACGCCGCCTGCGCTGAAAGCCGACGACATTTTTTCATAATGGCGGTGCAAAACCCGCGCGTCGGCGGAACGAAGCAATGCTGCATCCAAAATGGCGACCTCACGCACGCCGCGAACGGTGCGCGCAAACCGGAAGCCACCTGCATCGGGAATGGTCGATCCTTCCCATCCACGCTCAAATTCTTCTGATTGCGCGTCGAGCCTTGCCGCGACCACGGCAGCGGTAGCATCTATATCGTTCAAGCTCGGGTTTAGCGCACCGGCGATCAAAGCCTGCTCGACAACAACGCGGTTATAGCGGGAATGAAGGCCTGCCATCTGTGATTTAACGGCCAGAGACTCATCAACCAAAGCCCGCAAATCCGCGCCACGCCTGACTTCTCCATCCGGCTGTGTATAAGACGCGTCATCAAGACCGGTCTCGACCAAATAGTTTTCCAGCGCCGGTTCATCCTTCAAATATTGTGAGGATTTCCCACGGCTCACGCGATAAAGCGGTGGCTGCGCAATATACAAATGCCCGCGCGCAATCAGCTCATGCATCTGGCGGTAGAAAAACGTCAGTAGCAATGTGCGAATATGCGCGCCATCAACATCAGCATCGGTCATGATGATAATGCGGTGATAGCGCAGTTTTCCGACGTCGAACTCATCTTTGCCAATCGACGTGCCAAGCGCCGTAATCAAAGTGCCGATTTCCTGGCTGCCAAGCATCCGGTCAAACCGTGCGCGCTCAACGTTCAAGATTTTACCGCGCAATGGCAAGATCGCCTGAAACTCGCGTGAACGGCCTTGTTTGGCAGAGCCACCGGCGCTGTCGCCCTCGACCAGAAATATCTCTGATTTTGCCGGATCGCGCTCCTGGCAATCGGCGAGTTTGCCGGGGAGCGACGCGATATCCAGCGCGCCTTTACGGCGTGTCAAATCACGTGCTTTGCGGGCAGCTTCACGAGCGGCAGCGGCCTCAACCACTTTGCCAACAATGATTTTAGCATCGCTCGGGTGCTCTTCAAACCAAGCGCCGAGCGCCTCGTTGACATAGCTTTCAACAACAGGCCGCACTTCAGAAGAGACGAGCTTATCTTTGGTTTGCGAGGAAAATTTAGGGTCTGGCACTTTGACCGAAAGCACGGCGGTCAGGCCTTCGCGGCAATCATCGCCGGTGGGCGAAACCTTTTCTTTTTTGAGCACGCCGGAAGCCTCGGCATAGCCGATCACCTGACGTGTCAACGCGCCGCGAAACCCAGCCAAATGCGTGCCGCCATCGCGCTGCGGAATATTATTGGTAAAGCACAGCATATTCTCGTGGTAGCTGTCATTCCACCACATCGCGACTTCAACGGTGATACCGTCTTTCTCGCGTATCAAATAAACTGGCGAAGTCACCAGCGGTTTTTTCGAACGGTCGAGATAGCGCACAAAGGCCTCAAGTCCGCCATCATAAATCATCTCGACGCGTTTTTCGTCGGCATGGCGTTTGTCGGTCAGAAGAATGCGGACGCCCGAGTTCAAAAACGCCAATTCGCGCAAACGGTGTTCAAGCGTTTCAAATACGAATTCAACCTTGGTGAACGTCAGCGTGGACGGCAAAAACGAAACCGTGGTGCCCGTCTCTGCTCCGCATTCACCGGTGACGCGCAAAGGCGCATCCGGCACGCCATGCGTGAAGCTCATCTCGTGAATTTTGCCTTGGCGGCGGATAGTGAGTTGCAGCCACGCCGAGAGTGCATTGACCACCGACACACCAACGCCATGGAGGCCACCCGAAACCTTATAAGAATTCTGGTCAAACTTGCCGCCGGCATGCAACTCCGTCATCACGATTTCAGCGGCAGAGCGTTTTGGCTCATTTTCATCGTCGTCTTTAACGGCAGTTGGAATGCCGCGACCATTATCGGTGACTGTCACTGAACCATCGGCATTCAGAGTAACAGTGACGATATCGGCATATTTCGCCAGCGCCTCATCGATCGCGTTATCGACAACCTCATACACCATATGGTGCAGTCCCGAGCCATCATCGGTGTCGCCAATATACATGCCGGGGCGTTTGCGGACGGCATCCAAGCCTTTCAAAATGCGAATGGAATCAGCGCCGTATTCCTCTGGTGTCGGTACAGCAAGTATTTCATCGGTCATAAATGGGGGCCTGTTTTGGATGTCTGTTCAACAAAGCAAATAAACGCGCGAATCAGCTGTTTTCACTACCAAAGATATAGTCACTCACCGCCCCAAAGCCAAATTTTGAGGCTGTTTTGAAGCGTTTTTGAGGTGTTTTAACGGGGATAAGGTTTGGCGCTTAAAGCAGAGATAAGCGCTCATAAATCAGGTCAAAAAACCCGTCGGCATCCACATTGCCAATCACATGCGCGTTCTTCGGCCTGCCGGTGACATTCCACCAATCGATCACAGTCATACCCATGGTGAGTTCGGATGAAGTTTCAACTTCCACATTGCAATCCCGCCCTGAAAACAGTTCGGGGTTGATGAGATAGGCAATCACCGTCGGATCATGCAATGGCCCGCCATCGGTGCCATATTTGTTTTCGTCAAAGCGTTCAAAATAATCAATCCACAGGGCCACAGCCTTCATCAGCGGTGTGTTGCCTTGCCGGAAACGATCCACCCGCACTTTGGTGGTGAGGGCCTTATGCGTCATATCAAGTGGCATAATGGTGATTGGCACGCCCGACCCAAACACAACTGCGGCCGCGTGCGGGTCAACATAAATGTTAAACTCAGCAGTCGGCGTAACATTGCCGCCCTCAAAACACCCGCCGCCCATCAACACAATCTGCTTGATGCGCGCCGCAATATCCGGCGCTTTGATGAGTGCGAGTGCAATATTGGTCAGCGGCCCGAGCGGGCACAGCGTCACGGTATTTGCAGGCTCGTTGCGGATCGTATCAATGATAAAATCCACACCAAATTGTGCCTGCAACGGCATGGTGGGTTCAGGTAGATCAGGGCCATCGAGGCCAGTTTTACCGTGGACATATTCGGCAGTGACGAGTTTGCGCAACAGTGGCCGCGCTGCACCGGCATAAACTTTGATGTCGATTCTGCCTGCCAACTCACAAATTTTGCGCGTGTTAACCTCAGTCAAATGCAGCGGCACATTGCCAGCAACAGCCACAATGCCCAGCACATCAATTTCCGGGCTGGCCAGCGCCAACAATATTGCAACCGCATCATCCTGCCCCGGATCAGTATCAATAATGATGCGGTGTTTTTTGGTCATGGCTGGCACTCACAGGCGTGTTGAAACTTGGAAAGATTACCTCCATATCAGGGCTAGCCGCAAATGCCACAAGATAGACAAATTGGGTTTGCTGAAAATTTAGCTGCTTGCCTGCGAGAGCTTTGATGACGAGACTGCCACCATTTTCCAGCCCGCTTCTGGTCGGGTTCGATGCCATCGAAAAAAAGCTCGAACAAATTGCCAAGTCGGGCGACTCCTATCCGCCTTACAACATTGAGCGCATTTCGGTCAGCGGCGCGGAATGTCTGCGTGTGACATTGGCGGTTGCGGGTTTTGCCGAAGATGATTTGGAAGTGCTGATTGAAGAGAATCAACTCGTCGTCCGTGGCCGTCAGCGCGAGGAAGAAACCGCGCGCGATTATCTGCACCGTGGTATTGCCGCCCGTCAGTTTCAGCGTGTGTTTATGCTGGCCGATGGGATGCAGGTTAAAGACGCGCATTTAAGCAACGGATTATTGTCGATAGACCTTCAGCGCCCCGAGCCCGAACGTATCATCCGGCGTATTAAAATTACGACGAACGATTAAGTTCTGCCCTCAAGCCGCTGCCGATGTTTCGCGCGGGCTAAGAATATCATAGATCATTCCGCTGTCCGGTGCCCGGCGAATGGCGTCCACGACATCAGCCGAACGCAATGCGCGCGCCACTTTTGACAGTGCCTTTAAATGATCAGCGCCCGCCGATTCCGGCGCTATCAACATAAACACCAGATCAACTTTCTGGTCATCAATGGCGTCAAAATCCAGTCCCTGATCAAGCCGCACAAACAATCCGGTCAGGCGCGTTGCCAGCTTCATCTTACCATGCGGAATGGCGATGCCGTTACCGACACCGGTTGAACCAAGCCGTTCGCGCTGCATGATGGTGTCGAAAATATCGCGCTCTGCGATGCCGGTCATTTCTGCGGCTTTTTCAGACATGAATTGAAGGAGCTGCTTTTTCGACGACATTTTGACATTCGTGAAAACTGCATCCGGGTGTAAAAAACTGGTCATAGGCATTGTTCATAGTCCCAAATCGGGCGGCTGCAAAGCGCCGCCCTTTGTAAAGGTCAATTTTTTGTTTAGGCTTTGTCGAGGCCTGCGGCGTCAATCCAGCCAATATTGCCATCGGCACGGCGGTAGACGATATTGATGGCGTTGCCCGCGCGGGCGCGGAACACAAACACCGGCTCGTCTTTCAAATCCAATTGCATCACGGCATCGGCAACGGTCATTGATGCAGCTGATTTAACCGAGTCAGCGATGATCAGCGGCGCATAATCATCCGCGATTTCGTCGATCTCATCGGCCACCGGTTCCATGACGCGGTAAGTGTAGCTGTCGCCAACCTGCGCTGATGCGACATCATTATGATGGTTTTTCAGGCGGCGCTTATACCGGCGAAGGCGCTTTTCGATATGTTCAGCGGCAATACTAAACGCCGCAACCGGATCATGCGCTTCACCTTTGGTTTGCAAATCCATACCACTGGAAAGATGCAGCATGATCTCACCGATGTAACGCGGACCTGATTTTTCAACGGTCACATGTCCGGTATAGCCTTGGGAAAAGTACTTGGCGGCTGCCTCATCAATCCGGCCCTGAATCTGAGAGCGGAAGGCGTCGCCAATATCCATTTGCTTGCCAGAAATGCGTACCGTCATAGTGTTATCCTTTCCAGTGCGCCGGGCCTGTTTGCCGGGATAAGCACTGAATCAACAATTCGTATAGGATGCAACCTGTCAGCGCTTCTTAATCACAAAGCGCGTAACAAGTCGTATCTACATTTTGGAACACACTGCTAACAAACCTTAGTTGGCGGCGCTCTCTATAAAGCCTGTTATGGCCTGTCAAGGTGACGGTAAGGTGGCGGTAAAAGCAGATTACAAGCCTGCCATTGCTTTTTTCTCGCGGCGGCGTTCGACGGATGAGGCAATTCCCATAGATTCCCGGTACTTGGCGACCGTACGCCGCGCGATATCAATTTTTTCTGCCATTAGTGCATCAACGATGGCATCATCGGACAGCACTTTTTTGGCCACTTCATTGTCGATCATTGATCGTATCCGGTGCCTTACTGATTCTGCCGAATGGGTTTCGCCGGTTTCTGAGCTTTGAATGGCAGCCGTGAAAAAATAACGGAGTTCAAACGTACCGCGCGGTGTAGCCATAAATTTATTGACTGTGACGCGGCTGATGGTGGATTCGTGCATTTCCACCAATTCAGCCAAAGCGCGCAAACTTAGAGGGCGCAAATGGCTGACACCGTGCACGAAGAAACCATCTTGTTGCCGGACAATTTCTGAGGCGACTTTCAAAACGGTTTTTGCACGCTGATCAAGGCTGCGCTCCAGCCAATTGGCGTTTTTAAGGCATTCGGACAGGAACAGTTTATCTTCATTGCTGCGGGCATGTGGCGCAATCTTGGCATAATAAACCTTGTCGACCAGCACACGCGGCAAGGCATCGGGGTTAAGCTGCACCGACCAGCTGCCATCGGCCGCTTCACCGACAATCACATCCGGCACCACGGGTTCGGCACCGGAACTTAAAAAAGCAGCGCCGGGTTTGGGATCAAGCCGCTTAATTTCAGCCAGCATGTCGAGCAAATCAGCATTATCAACACCGCAAATGCCTTGCAGCGCCGTGAAATCACGTTTTGCAAGCAGCGGCAAATGATCGAGCAACGCCTGCATGGCCGGGTCGAGGCGATCAATGGCAGCAAGTTGAAGTGCCATACATTCGGCCAGTGAGCGCGCAAATGTACCAGCAGGTTCAAGCGTTTGCAGACGGTTGAGAACGTGTTGAACGGTATTTTCTGGCACGCTGAACGCTTCTGCCATGTCTGCCAAAGTGACGGTTAAATAGCCATTATCGTCCAGCGCATCAGTCAGGGTGGCGGCAATCGCGCGCTCGGCGGGAAGCAAGCGCAGCAAGGCAATTTGCGCGTTGAGATGCGCTTTCAGCGTGATCGTTTCAGCCCAATTATCTTCAAGTTCTTCGCCACTGAAACTGTTTTCACCGCGCTGAATCCGGGCCGGTTCGGCCATGATTGCGTCTGGAAACACGTTATCCAGCAGCGCATCCAGATTATCAGATAAAGCACTGGCGCTGACGTCGAGATCTGCCGTAACAGCAATCGTGTCTAAAATTTGTGCAGTTTCGGGCTCGTTTGAAGCTGTCCAATATTCCGCATCGGGTTGGGCCTCTGCATCATCTTCGCGTTTTAAAAGCGGGTTTTTTTCAATTTCTGCGGCAATAAACTGGTCGAGTTCAAGCTGCGAAAGTTGCAAAAGGCGGATTGACTGCAGCAATTGCGGCGTCATTACCAAAGATTGGCCCTGCCGCATCGTGAGTTGCGGGGCCATACTCACGATGATCTGCCTTTAGAAAAAGCGGCCACGACGCAAACTCATATGTGCAAAATGGCCAATTGGCCCGTTTCTTGCATGTCATAGCACTGGCTGTGTGAATTAAAAGGTAAATTCTTCGCCGAGGTAAACGCGGCGCGCTTCCGGGTTATCGACAATTTGCTGCGGTGTGCCTTGCGTGAGCACTTTACCGGCATGGATAATATAGGCGCGGTCAACCGTGTTTAAGGTTTCCCGCACATTATGATCAGTGATCAACACGCCGATGCCGCGTGTTGTAAGGTGGCGCACAAGAGATTTGATTTCGCCCACGGCAATCGGATCAACACCGGCGAATGGCTCATCAAGCAAAATAAACTTCGGTGATACCGCCAGCGCCCGCGCAATCTCAAGCCGCCGCCTTTCACCGCCTGAAAGTGAAATTGAGGGCGCTTTTCTAAGCTTGGTAATCCCGAATTCTTCAAGCAATGATTCCAAACGGTCTTTACGAGCGGCCTTGTCCGGTTCGCTGACTTCCAGCACAGCCATAATGTTCTTCTCAACAGAGAGCCCGCGGAAAATGGATGCTTCCTGCGGCAAATACCCAATTCCCAGCCGTGCACGCTGATACATCGGCATGGGCGTCACATCATTGCCATCGATAGACACCATGCCTTCATCGGGCTGCACAAGGCCGGTCACCATATAAAAACAGGTTGTTTTGCCGGCACCGTTTGGGCCGAGCAGGCCAACGGCCTCTCCTGTGCGAAGGCCGAGCGACACATGGTCTACAACCGTGCGGCCCTTATAAGATTTGGTAATACCTTGCGCGATTAGCGTGTTCTTGAGCCGGGCTTTTCGCGCGGCCTCATCAAGAGCGGTACTATCGGACATCGTTTGATCCAGCCATTTTCACAGCTGGCACTAATTGCTTTTGGCACTTTGCGGATTTATGAGAATCTGCACACGCCCATTACCATTTTTGCAGCTTTCAAGATTGGCTTTGCCTGTCGCCATTTTCACAGTCAGTCTGCAGCCGGTTGCAACATTGCCGCCTTCAGAAAGAACCACTTTCTTTCCGGTCAGAACGAAAGTGTCCGACTTCATATCAAATGAACCACTATCGCCAGTCGCAGTTTGTTTCTCTGATTGAATGATCACTTTACCCGACATTTCAAGACGCTCTATTTCAGATGAGCCTGTTGCAGCTGAACCCGATCCATTTTTTGCATAAAACACCACCAGATTGCTGGTTTTAAGTGACGTTGCGCCCTGAACGACATTGACTGCACCGTTGAAGATTGCCTTGCCTTCATTTTCGAGCACTTCCAACCGGTCAGCGTCAATTGCAATCGGTTGTTTGCCATCAAGCTTCATTGAAGCCAACCCGGCACTTTGTGCGAAGGCGAAGCTGGAAAACAAGAAACTGCCGCTTACAAAAGACAATGCGAAAACCAGTGCAAATTTCAATTTAGCCGCCATTGTCAGTTCCCCTCAATTCACTTGTCGATTGCTGCGTTGCTGGCGGTTGCAATATCATACGAACACGCTTTTCAAACAATAGCCGCTTGCCACCATCGGTAATTGTCATCGAATCAGCGCGAATGTGCGTTCCGGGGCGCTTTATGTCCACCGGCATTTCAGTTGTGAGTGATTGGGCCGCAAAATCAAAAACACCACCCTCGAGCTTGGCCACTAAGCCATCGCTGGAAACAACATCAAATACGCCTTTAAGCGTCAAAATCCGTTTACCATTGTCGAGATGTCCGGCTGGAGCAACCAATTTAGCGGTATTGCCATTACCGAGCGGCAATTGGGCGGTAATGTCCTCAAGATCAATATCATTGACGTCGCTGACAGATTGTAAGGCGCGCTTGGCTTCAACCGTATAGGGCTGATTATCGCCGGTCATACCATTGAGGCGCGGGCTGTCCATGACGATTTTACCGCCTTCAAGCGCAACTGCAGACACACTCACATCATCTGGAAGTATGCGTGCTTGCATGGCAACCAGACCAAATCCTGCAACAATAAACAAAGCACAGGTCGGCAGCGCAAACTTTAAAAACCGCACCCATTTGGAATGACGGCTCGCTTTGGCAAAGGCATGGTTTTGCGTGTTCGCGCTTTTGGCCATGTCATGTATCATCAAGTCGTCCATTATAGAGGCAAGCGGATCAGGCAAAGGTCAAAATCCAATAGGTTACTAAATTAAAGGCAGCGTGTGCGGGCTAAATATGATTATTTCAAGGTGACAGCTTTTGTAACCACATCAACAGTTTACCACGAAGCGTCACTAAACTAAACACGTCGCAGAAACACACTCGCCTTGGAGCAGTTAACGATGGCAGGCTTTGTTGAAGACATGATTGACCGCCGTGAATTGCGCCGAAAAGTCTCATTCTGGCGTATAATTGCGCTGGCTATTGCCGCGTTTGCTATCATCGGCCTTGCATTGGTTGGCATGCGGGAATTTGGAACCGGCGCAGGCGAACATATTGCGCGCATACCGATCGACGGCACGATTTTGAACGACCGCGAAATGGTGCAGCGCATCAAAGACGCTTCTGAAGATGACAATGTCAAAGCCTTGATCATAGCAATTGACAGTCCCGGCGGCACAACCGTTGGCGGCGAAGTGCTGCATGAGGCCGTGATCAAAGCCAAAGCAAACAAACCTGTCGTTGCTGAAGTCGCCACCATGGCAGCATCAGCAGGTTATATGATTGCGGCTGCGACTGATCATATTGTGGCGCGCGAAAGTTCCATCGTCGGTTCCATCGGTGTGCTCGTGCAAATGCCGAATGTGTCAGGCCTGATGCAAAAAATTGGCGTGTCGGTAGATGAAGTCAAATCATCGCCGCTCAAAG
Organism: Limoniibacter sp.; assembly: GCA_031374255.1. Taxonomy (GTDB): domain Bacteria; phylum Pseudomonadota; class Alphaproteobacteria; order Rhizobiales; family Rhizobiaceae; genus JALOTE01. The sequence goes on from JANMFT010000454.1 coordinate 13,267, forward strand.
CCGAGCCTTCCATGCTCAACCCGACCACGCCTGAAGAACTTGCCATGCTCGACCGCCTTATTCGCGACAGTTACAATTGGTTTGTCGATTTGGTGGTCAAAGACCGCAAGATGACGCGGGCCGAGGTGTTGGCACTGGCCGACGGTTCGATTTTCACCGGCAGGCAGGCCAAAGCCAATAAACTTGTTGATACACTTGGCGGCGAAACCGAAGTTCGCGCTTATTTAAAAACCCGCGATATTTCCGCTGATCTGGACATTGTGGATTATGAGGCCCCCGCAGAAGAGCCGTTTGGCATTTTTGGCAACGTTGCCCGCAGCCTTGGCATTGCACCTGCCACGCTGGATCAATTCATGCGGGCGACAGGCGGGGACGCACTGTTCCTTGACGGCCTCGTTTCAGTTTGGCAGGTTCCAAATCTGTCGCATGGGGCCGGTGGCCCAGTCAGCAAATGAATTTTAGGCAATGATTAATGATTTAGAGGAGCGGACATGATCAAGTCAGAACTTGTGCAGGCCATTTCCACCAGCAATCCGCATTTGTTTCAGCGTGATGTTGAAAATATTGTGAATGCCATTTTCGATGAGATTTCAGATGCTCTGGCTCATGGCAACCGCGTCGAATTGCGTGGTTTTGGTGCCTTCACTGTTAAAAACCGCTTGCCCCGCACCGGACGCAACCCGCGCACCGGCGAAAGCGTGACGGTTGAAGAAAAATGGGTGCCGTTTTTCAAAGCTGGCAAAGAATTGCGTGTCCGGCTGAATATGGATTAAGTCAGATCAAACTTCGCGTTAAAATCATCCACTTTTGAGGTCACGCGAATGCGCAGACTTGTTCTATTCGTTTTCACAATTCCGGTTGCAATAATTCTGATTGCACTTTCTGTTGCCAACCGCGGACTGGTGATGGCGACAATCGACCCATTTAACCCCGGCAACCCGGCATTGAGTTTTTCATTGCCGTTGTTTGCAATTGTGCTGGCAGCATTGATAGTCGGTGTCGTGCTTGGCAGCCTTCTAACGTGGATAAACCAAGGCAAACACCGCAATCGCGCAAAACTTGAAGCAAGCCGCGCTGACGCCATCAAACGCGAAGCTGATGCAATCAAACAAGAACGTGCGGTAGCGTTGCAAGTTGCTGGCGCAATCGTTCCGGCTTATCGCAGCTGATTAGCTTATAACATATACCAAAAACGCCATCAGCGAGCACCACCATGCAGCCCATAGTGTTACGCTCCAGTAATTCTCTTTATAAGCGGTCATAAGCCATCCCCTGATTTTAATCGCTGTAAAGATAAACGGCCAATGCAGGCGGCGTCAATTGCCGTTGGAGCGCGCCTGTGGCAATCAC
>JANMFT010000457.1:0-1824 GCA_031374255.1 Limoniibacter sp.
CGTTCATTGAGCCGATCAATAGACATAAATAAACCTATCGCGCGGTAGCGCTTCTTTTTTCTTTTATCACCCAACCCCCGCCTTCAACTCCAACCTTCGCCTATGCAGCACCGGTTCGGTGTAGCCGCTTGGTTGTTTTGCGCCATCGAACACCAGTTCGCAGGCGGCTTGGAAGGCGGTTGAGTGTTCAAGGTCGTTGCCCATTGCCTTATAGGCGGTGTCATGGCCGTTCTGGCGGTCAACGACGAAGGCCATGTCGCGCATGATTTCCATCACTTCATCGTGGCTGACGATGTTATGGCGCAGCCAATTGGCAATGTGCTGCGATGAAATGCGCAGCGTCGCGCGGTCTTCCATCAGGCCGATATTGTTGATATCGGGCACTTTGGAGCAGCCAATGCCTTGATCAATCCACCTTACGACATAGCCCAAAATACCCTGCGCATTGTTTTCAACTTCACGCAAAATCTGCGGTTTGGTCCACGCGCTGTGGACGGCGAGCGGGATATCCAAAAGCGACTGGCGGTAAGCGCGGCGGCCGCCTTTGATGATGCGGTTTTGTACGGCAAACACATCGATCTTATGGTAGTGCAGCGCATGCAACGTAGCGGCGGTGGGCGACGGCACCCAAGCGCAGGTGGCGCCGGATTTCGGGTGGTCGATCTTTTGCTCAAGCATCGCGGCCATCAAATCCGGCATGGCCCACATGCCCTTGCCGATTTGGGCTTTGCCGGAAAGCCCGCATTCTAGGCCAATGTCAACGTTCAAAATCTCATAGGCAATGATCCACGCTTTGCGCTTGATATAGTCTTTACGCGAGAACACACCGGCCTCCATCGAGGTGTGGATTTCGTCGCCGGTGCGATCCAAAAAGCCGGTATTGATGAAGGCGACGCGTTGGCGGGCGGCGCGGATGCAGGCCTTCAAATTGACCGTGGTGCGGCGCTCTTCATCCATGACGCCGAGTTTAACAATGTTGGCTGGCAGGCCGAGCACAGCTTCAACGCGCGTGAAAATTTCGTCGGTAAAAGCCACTTCATCCGGCCCGTGCATTTTGGGTTTGACGACATAGATCGAGCCGCAGGTGGAATTGCGAAGACCATCTGTTTTCTTGAGGTCATGCATGGCGATCAGCGTGGTGATCATAGCATCCATCAGGCCTTCGGGAATTTCAGAGCCGTCTTCAAGCAATATGGCTGGGTTGGTCATCAGGTGACCGACATTGCGGATCCACATCAGAGCGCGGCCTTTAAGGATGAGTGGCGCGCCATCAGGCGCAATGTAATTGCGGTCAGCATTCATGCGGCGGGTGATTTTTTTGCCGCCTTTATCGAGCGTGGCTTCAAGGTCGCCCTTCATCAGGCCAAGCCAGTTGGCATAGGCCTCGATTTTGTCTTCAGCGTCGACGCAAGCAACTGAATCTTCGCAATCCATGATGGCCGACAATGCGCTTTCCAGCACCACATCGGCGAGCATGGCCTGATCACGGCTGCCAATAAAATGCGCGCGGTCAAACACCAGTTCGACGTGAAGGCCGTTGTTTTTGAGCAGCACTGTATCCGGCGCTTTGGGGTTGCCGGTGTAGCCAACGAATTTTTCTGGGCTGACGAGCGGCATATCGTCAATCAATAGAGCGCCTTCTTTGACCCAATAGCGTCGCACATCGGCGTGGCTGGCGCCCTCAATCGGAAAAAACTCATCAAGAAACACGCGGGCACGGGCAACAACACGCGCGCCGCGGCCGCGATCATAGCCGCCGGTGGGTGCCGCGCTGCCCATCGCATCTGTGCCATAAAGGCAATCATAGAGCGAACCCCAACGGGC
>JANMFT010000010.1:0-4654 GCA_031374255.1 Limoniibacter sp.
TGGCAGACCATCGTTTTGATCGGTTAAGGGTTATCCCAGCGAAAGGCAGACTGGAATCGACAACAGCATTTTACCGCTTTACGTCGTGCTAATCCGTCAAAAATCATCCGCGGAATTTGCCGCCACCCCGCAAGGGCTTGCTGCGGTTAGGGTTTGGCCGCCCGCGAGAAAAGCAAAACAGGCGGGCAACAAGGATTAACCAACGCACATTTCAGAATAGGTGAAGGTAAGTTGCTACTCGAAACGAGATCCAAAGGCGCGATTCTTGGTAAAATTTAAAAATGAAATTCTAACAGAAGGACAATTTCGACGCTGCAGTAGTATTTTTTTAACCCGTGAGAGCCTGTGAAAGATCCGCAAATAATCTAAGTTTTAAGGTCTCTCAATGTCGTTTGAAAGACATCTGATCGGCATCGGTTTTTTATTAGAACCATTTTGCTATCTGCATTTGGCGGCTTGCTTCGACATTTAGTATTGCATTAGATTTGAGACGCTGTTTTGATTTTCAACGCGCCAGTATTTGGCTCCGGGCAAAGTAGCGCAAGAATTTTGGGTTCCGGTGGTCCTGAGCAGTAACCGGCTCAACTTGCAAGAATTATAGAAACGATAGACCCGCTTCTCTTTTGAAGCCTGAACGGAGCATGCCTATGCATCACCCAAGCAAAGAATCACGCCCAGATTTCAGAGAAACTTTCCCATTCACCCCGCAAGGGCTTGCGGCTGAATTTGATTTGGAATGCGTGAGATAAGAATTCACCAAGCCTAACGAAGTCGAAACAATAGCTTTGTTTTTCACTGCGTAACCAACCGGCCAACCACTTAACTTGGCCATCTCAAAAACTCAAAACTGAACCGCCCCAAATGTTGGGCCTTAATGGAGCATGCTTATGCATCACCCAAGCGAAGAAACACGCGCTCAATTTGAGCGTGACGGCAGAGCTTCACTTGCCGAAGAAACCTGCGCAATTGCCAACCTTGCGCCCTACAAAAACAACGCCCGCACGCATTCAAAAAAGCAGTTGCGTCAGATTGCGGACAGCATTGAGCGCTTCGGGTTTACCAATCCGGTGCTGGTCACGGGCGATAATATGATTATCGCGGGCCATGGGCGTGTTGAGGCGGCGAAGTTGCTGGGAATGATCGAGGTGCCGGTCCGGCGGCTGGGGCATTTGAACAAAGATGAAGTGCGCGCCTATATCCTTGCCGATAACAAGATCGCCGAAAACGCAGGCTGGGACAAAGAACTGCTGGCGCTGGAGTTTGAAGCGCTGCTCGATTTTGATTTTGACATTGAACTGCTCGGCTTTTCTGCTGCCGAGATTGATCTGACGATTGAGGAGTTTGGGACTGGTGGTGATCCTGCAAACGCGGCGGATGGGTCGGCTACAGCGGAACCTCACCCCGTTCTTGATAAAGTTGAGCCGGTCGGTTTTGGCCCCGCTGTCACCCAAGCGGGCGATCTCTGGCTGCTTGGCGTGCACCAGCTGCTGTGCGGTGATGCAGGGTCAATGGCCGACGTGGCCAAGGTCTGCGGTGATGACACCGCCACGCTGATTTTCACCGACCCGCCTTATAACGTAAAGATTGACGGCCACGTCTCAGGCCTTGGTAAGGTCAAGCACCGCGAGTTTGCGCTGGCTTCAGGAGAAATGACCGAAGACGCATTTACCGCCTTTCTAACGGAAAGCCTCAAAGCTGCAGCTTCCAAACTCAAAGACGGCGGTATTGCCTATATCTGCATGGACTGGCGGCATATGCGCGAGCTGCTGACTGCAGGCCATATTGTCTTTGATGAACTCAAAAACCTCTGCGTTTGGAACAAAACCAATGGCGGCATGGGCACCTTCTATCGCTCAAAGCACGAACTGGTGTTTGTGTTCAAAAAGGGCAGGGCGGCCCACATCAATAACTTTGGGTTGGGTGACACGGGACGTTACCGTACCAATGTCTGGGACTATGCTGGCGTCAACACATTTGGCGACACCCGCGACGATGATCTTGCCATGCACCCGACGGTCAAACCCGTTGCCATGATTGCCGACGCCATTAAGGATTGTTCAAAGCGCGGGCAGATCATCCTTGATACATTTGGCGGCTCCGGCAGCACTTTGATTGCCGCAGAACAGTGCGGGCGCAAAGCCAGACTGATCGAACTTGATCCGCATTACTGCGACACGATCATAAGGCGCTATCAGCGCATTACCGGCAAAGGGGCAGTGCTAGAACGGACCGGTGAAACATTTGCCGAGATGGAACGTAGCCGGGAAGCAAACCTGCTTTTGCCCGCCGATCCAACTCTACCTGCAGGTCCAAACCTGCGGGCAAATCCAACTTTGCCTGCAATTGCAACTGTGCCTGCAATGACAAGTCTGCACTCAAACACGGCGCAGACGTCCTCCAGATTATCAACCCCGTCAGCAAACAGCTTACCCGCGAAAGGAGCCTGAAATGGCAGGTAGATCAAACAGCAATAACAGCCGCAGAGCCGAAGACATGAACGGTAATGGCAAAGACAACGCGCCATCCCTTTTGCCAAGCCAAAAGCTGCTGCTCGAAAAAAGCCAAGCGACCATCAAAGTCAAAAGCGATGGTCAGGAAAAGCTGATTTCTATTCTGGAAGCACTTCTGCAAAAGAGCACCCAAATGGCACTTGGCGGGTCGGCCCATGCCATGGGCCAAATCCTGCGGGCTATCCGCGACGCCGAAAAGACACGTGCCAAAGAAATACTTTTCGATGTTGAACAAGGCCACCTCATTCGTCAGCACTACACGCTCAAACTGCAAAATTGGGTTGCAGCAGGCAATGATCCCAAACTGTGTGTCCCGCACCCCGATGACATCATTATAGATGAAGGAAGTGGCTGGCGTGGCATAGGTCCGGTCGACGCCGAAGACCTGAAAGCCACGCTTAAGCAATGTGCGCTGCGTGATGCCGTCTTTGCCAACGGGGTTCTCGATGGCCGCATGGCCAGCAAAGCTGAATGGGCTGCAGCAGGCGGCGACGTAAAACGTGAGCCAGACTGTACTGGCACGGTGCTGGCCTTGTTGATTGAGCGAACACTGTCCGCGCGGTTTCAGAGGGACACCAATGAATGGTTTGTATTTGAACTGCAGCTTCTCGGAAAAACCAAACGTGAGCTTCTAAAGCACGTGCATCAATCATTGCAGGCTTGCGGCATCAACGCGAAGCGCGGCCAACGCCTGCCGACCATGGAATATCTCGAAGGCGCGTTTGACCTGATCAGTTCGAGCCTCCAAACAATCCGGCAAGCTGACAGCATCGGCCAGCCCATGACTCTGAAAGCCATCCAGCACATGATCACCCCGCCATTACAAACAATCGTGAATGCTGAACGGAAAAGACAGCAATTGTTGAGCACGGCAAACGCAGCAACATTCAACGGAGACGTAATATGACCCGCTACCCATATCGTGACAAGAGATCGGCGCTTAAAAGCAATCCGGCCAACAAAACGGTTCCAGCAAAACCTGAAGAACAGCCGGAACTATTACCCATTCAAAGAACCATGCTTCAAAATTGCAAACTGAAAATGAAGGTGCGTCTTGATGGCAAGGATCAAGAAATTACGGTCGCCGAGGCTGTTATTAAAAAACGGCAGCAAACGGCGCTAGGCGGTTCAACCCATGCTCAAAACCAACTCTTGCGCGACCTTAAAGAAGCCCAAGCTATCGAGCAGCGCAATATTGCAGAGGAAGTTGCAGCCGGTCACGAACTCAAACGCGCAGCAAAAAGGGTGTTAGAACTGGTCGGCAACGAAAACAAGAAATTGAAGAAATACTTAGCCCCTGTTGACAAACCGGATTCCCAAATCTTCTGATTTCTGATTCAAAGTAGCTTTTACGGAGGCTGCTTTGGCGCGATTATTGATGGATGACGCGGAATGGGCGTTCTTTGAACCATTCCTGATTTCAATTAGGGGGCGTGGCGGGCGGCCGGCGTCAGATCACCGGCGTGTGCTTGATGGTGTGTTTTGGATTGCAAGAACAGGTGCGCAATGGCGGGATTTGCTGGAAGAATTCGGCAAATGGTCCAGTGTTTACCGTCAATTCAGGCGTTGGACGCTTTCCAGCTTGTGGGAGCTGGTTCTAGAGGCGCTCAATGAAAGTGGCGCTCTGCCAGGCCAAGTTCACATGATCGACAGCACAATCATCCGGGCGCATCATCTTGCAGCCGGCGCTAAAGGGGGACTCAAGAAGAAGGTTTTGGCCGCTCAAAAGGTGGCTTTACGACCAAGGTCCACCTCATTGCAAATGCACACGGACTTCCTGTTCGATTAGAAGTAACCGGCGGAGAAGTCTCTGATTATAAAGGCTTTGATCTTTTGGTTGACGATGATCTGCCACATGCCAAAGTCGTTTTGGCCGACCGCGGTTATGACAGTGATCATATCCGTAATACCGTCACCAGCCGTGGCGGCACACCTGTCATTCCCGGCAAAACCAACCGCAAAATTCAAATCCAAGTTGATTCAATCACTTACGCCCTTCGAAACCGTATCGAGCGCTGCTTCAACAAGCTAAAATGCTCCCGCCGCTTTGCAACACGCTATGACAAAACCGCAGCAAGCTACCTTGGCTTCATTCACATCATCGCAGCGCGGCTATGGATAAAGAGTTTGTCAACATGACCTAG
>JANMFT010000012.1:0-18264 GCA_031374255.1 Limoniibacter sp.
GCAGTGTTTCAAAATAAGTCTGGGTTCCCGCAATAAATGCGGGAATGACTAAGTTTTGGGTTCTAAACCCGTCGCTCCACCATCATTTTCTTAATCTCAGCAATCGCTTTTGCCGGGTTCAAACCTTTCGGGCACGTCTGCGCACAATTCATAATCGTGTGGCAGCGGTAAAGCCGGAACGGATCTTCAAGATTGTCGAGGCGCTCGCCCTTGGCTTCATCGCGGCTGTCAATCAGCCAGCGATAGGCCTGCAATAAAACAGCCGGGCCTAGATAGCGGTCGCCGTTCCACCAATAGCTCGGGCACGAAGTTGAGCAACAGGCGCACAGGATACACTCATAAAGTCCATCAAGTTTTTCGCGGTCTTCATGGCTTTGCAGCCATTCTTTTTCAGGCGCCGGTGTGGTGGTTTTCAGCCACGGCTCAATCGAACGGTGCTGAGCATAGAAATGCGTCAGGTCCGGCACCAAATCTTTAATGACCGGCATATGCGGCAGCGGGTAAATCTTCACCGCGCCTTTAATTTCCGCCATGCCCTTGGTGCAGGCGAGCGTATTGCTGCCATCAATGTTCATGGCGCATGAGCCGCAAATGCCCTCGCGGCACGAGCGGCGCAAAGTCAAAGTCGGGTCGATCTTGGCTTTGATCCACAAAACTGCGTCGAGCACCATCGGCCCGCAATCATCAAGATCAACAAAATAGGTGTCAATCGTCGGGTTGCCGCCCTCATCCGGGTTCCAGCGGTAAATGCGGAACTCGCGGATGTTATTGGCCCCAACCGGGCGTGGCCACGTTTTGCCGTCGAGCGGGCGCGAGGCTTTGGGGAGGGTTAGTTCAGCCATTAACTCTACTCGTCTTCATCATCTTCGAGTGCTTCCATCAAATTATTATTTTCTTCGATACGAAGCATTCTAATGTCTTTCAACGATGGCTTAAGCCAATCGTATTTTTTCGACAGTTTCTGGACGACGCGCATGCATTTTACTGCATCAATTGTATCATCTCCAAAGTAAGTGCTGCCTTGCATCCATTCAAACCCGCGGTTCGTTAGAAAACGACGTATATCTACGTATGCATTATTGGCTGAGTTACCGTGATAAGTTTGCGCAAGCATATCTTGGTCTAAGTCAAAAACAATTGCATACATGCGACCTGTTCTCCCGCGGTTATGTCCCATCATGTTCATGGCGATGCTCCTTTGCACCAACGTATCACAAACCCGTCAGTCTCAATACACCCTCGCCTTTGGCGCGATTTTGCTCAGCTCAATCCCGCCCGCGATCAATTCTGTGCGAACCGGCCTGTAGCCCATTTTCACATGGCCATTGCCTGAAACATACGCCAGCGAGTGTTTGCGCCATTCCTCATCATTGCGCCCGCTAAACGCACCGTCTTTGTAATCTTCGCGGCTGTGCGCGCCGCGGCTCTCTTTGCGCGCTTCGGCGGAATAGACCGTGGCAATGGCATTGGCCATCAGGTTTTCGAGTTCCAGCGTTTCCACCAAATCAGTATTCCAAATCATCGAGCGGTCGGTGACTTTGATATCGGCCATGGATTGATAGGCGGCATCCATCCGGCGGCAGCCGGTTTCGAGCGATGATTGCGTACGGAACACAGCGGCATCATCCTGCATAATTTTCTGCATCGACAACCGCAAGTCAGCGGTCGGTGTGCCACCGTTTGCATGACGGAGGCGGTCAAACCGCTCCATGATTTTATCGGATTCATGCTCATTAATTGGCGGAATGGCCGAAGCCCGATCCACCACCTGTCCAGCACGGATGGCGGCGGCACGGCCAAACACAACGAGATCGATCAATGAGTTTGAACCCAAGCGGTTGGCGCCGTGCACGGAAGCGCAACCGGCCTCACCCACAGCCATCAGGCCGGGCAGCACAGCATCGGGCGAGTCCTTGGTCGGGTTGATCACTTCGCCCCAATAATTGGTTGGAATGCCGCCCATATTATAATGCACGGTTGGCAGCACCGGAATTGGCTCGCGGGTCACATCCACACCGGCAAAAATTTTAGCACTTTCAGAAATACCAGGCAGCCGCTCGTGCAGCACTTTCGGGTCAAGGTGTTCGAGGTGCAAATGAATATGGTCTTTGTTTTTGCCAGTGCCGCGCCCTTCGCGGATTTCCATGGTCATGCAGCGCGACACCACATCGCGCGACGCCAAATCTTTCGCCGATGGCGCATAGCGCTCCATGAAGCGCTCGCCTTCGGAATTGGTGAGATAGCCGCCTTCACCCCGCGCGCCTTCGGTGATGAGGCAGCCAGCGCCGTAAATGCCGGTCGGGTGAAACTGCACAAATTCCATATCTTGCAGGCCAAGGCCTGCCCGCGCTGCCATACCGCCACCATCACCGGTGCAGGTGTGGGCAGACGTTGCGGAGAAATAAGCGCGGCCATAACCGCCTGTCGCCAGCACCACCATTTTGGCGCGGAAGCGGTGGATGGTGCCGTCGTCGAGTTTCCACGCGATAACGCCGGTGCAAACGCCATCGGTCATAATCAGATCAAGCGCGAAATATTCAATAAAGAATTCAGCATCATGTTTCAGCGCTTGGCCATAGAGTGTGTGCAGTATGGCATGGCCGGTGCGGTCTGCCGCGGCGCAGGTGCGCTGAACCGGCGGGCCATCACCATAGTTCTGCATATGGCCACCGAACGGGCGCTGGTAGATTTTACCATCGGCGGTACGCGAAAACGGCACGCCATAATGCTCAAGCTCATAAACTGCTTTGGGCGCTTCCATCACCATATATTGCATGGCGTCAACATCACCCAGCCAGTCAGAGCCTTTGACGGTGTCATACAAATGCCATTGCCAACTATCCGGCGTCATATTGGTGAGAGACGCCGCAATTCCTCCCTGCGCAGCAACTGTGTGTGAGCGGGTTGGAAACACCTTTGAAATGCATGCGGTTTTAAAGCCCTGTTCGGCCATGCCGAGCGCGGCACGAAGGCCCGCGCCACCTGCACCGACGACTACCACATCAAAAGCGTGATCAATGAATTCGTATGTTTTGCCGTTTTGAGTGGCCATCGATCACATTCCCAACATCAGGCGGCAAACGCCATTTTCAATCTCAGGCGGCAAACGCCAACTTTAATATTGCAAACACGCAAGCTAATCCAATCGAGGCCGTGAAAAACGTATTCATCACGAGGCAGATAAGTTTGGTGGATTCCGTATGAACGTAATCTTCGATGATCACCTGCATGCCAAGGCGCATATGGATAAGCCCTGAGCCTACAATCGCAAGCAGGCCAAGTGCCACAGGCCAAGATGCCAGTGACGCGCGCACCGTATCGTACGGTTGGTCGTGTAAAGCCGCGACAAGCCCGACGAAAAACAAACCAAGCGGAATATTGGCGAGCGCCGTCAACCGCTGATGCCAGAAATGCTCCGTGCCAGATTTGGCTGAACCAAGGCCGTTGACGCGCGAAAGTGGTGTGCGGAAATCTTGGGTTTTCATGTTGCCGCCCTCACATCACAAACAGGGCGAACGCCCAAATCAGCAGCGTCAGCGTGACAGAAGCCGCTGCACTGGCGAGTGCCATTTTTGTAGCAACATGTTTATCGAGACCCAAGCCGACATCCCACACAAAGTGGCGTACGCCGCCAAGCATATGGTGCATCAAAGCCCAAGTGTAGCCGAACATAATAATACGCCCGACCCAAGATGCAAAGAACCAACTGACCCAGCTAAACGCTTCAAAGCTGGAGGCTGCTGCAATCAGCCATGCGGCAAGCAGAACAGTACCAAAATAAAGCGCCGCGCCTGTTATGCGGTGCAGGATCGACATCACCATAGTTGGCATAGGGCGGTAAATTCCCAAATGCGGTGACAGTGGTCTGGCGTGTGGTGTGGCCGGTTTCATCATGCCCCTCAAAACTGGCGCGGTAAGCGTATCATGTTGCAATGCAAACTAGAGCGCTTTGCACCCCATTGCCACTAGCAATTGAGAATTCATCTGCAAACAGCACAATTGAAAAAGCTCAAATAAAATCGATTAGTGAGCCTTGCTAACCATATGGACTAACCACGTTTTGAGGTTGGCCGCGACGAGGCAAGTCACTGATGGCATTATGTCCTGCCGACGAAAGGGTATGTCATGCGCCAACTTCTCATTTCCAGTTTGATTGTAATTGCAGTTATTTCAACCGCGTCTGCCTCAGACCGCTATCCCGTTAAAAAGCGCTACGTGAACCAGACGGGCGAAATCGTGACCATTGGTCAGGCAACACAAGTGGCTGCGATTGCTTTAGCGCCGCAGCGTAGCGCGCTGCCGCCAGTGCAAATCGTGCCTGTTGCAAAAGCGCCGTCGACCACAAATCCTGCGCTTCGCAATTTTGCGATCAATACGCGAAGTGCGAGCCGTGACAGCTTGTTTGGCCCGATTAACACTGATCCGGCTGATTGGCCCAGCGGGCGTAAGTGCTGCCGTCCGGGCGAGCCTTACTTCAACGAAGAACCAAACTCATAAAACTCAAAAGCATTTATTTCGCGTTTAAATCAATATTGTTTCGTTAGCGAAATAAAAATTAACCATGGTTAATAATTGGTTTTTTTCAGCGCGTGACAAAGCTTAATAAAAGGTTAATGCTCTAAATCTGACTTGGTGTTGGATGGAGTTTTTTCATGCGTATGATGTTCCCGGTTGCGGCGCTCGGCCTTATGGCGTCATCTGCTTTTGCCAGTGATATCAGGTCGGTTGATGCTGATCCTTATGGAAATGCCATTATTATCACCCAAGGCGGCGCAAAGATTATTGCGGTCGGTCAGGCTGGTCTGGCCGATACGTTTGTGTCGGAGGAAGTTGCGGCGTCGACAGCCAAAAACTGCCGCGAAGTTGGTATTGTGCTTAGAGGCCGCTCATTCATGTATGGAGTTGGCGACGGAGACCCCGTGCCTTTGGCAACCAAGATAATCTGCGACTAAAATTTCGCGATTAATTCTGAAGCCTGAGTGCGCGCAATCCGGTCGGCTGAAAACACGTCATCCAATGATTGCGGGGCTGGCAGGGCGTTTAGTATTGCCAGTACCTCTTCCACTATATTGGCCATTTCCAGAAATTTTATGCGGCCGGCGATAAATGCCTCCAGTGCAACTTCTTTAGCCCCATTAAATACGGCGCCTGCGGCCCCGCCTTGAGCCATGACTTCACGCGCCAAACGAAGTGCCGGGAACCGGATTTCATCGGGTGCTTCGAAATCAAGGCGCGACAAAACCATAAAATCGAGAGACGCAACGCTGACTGCGATGCGGGACGGGTAAGCCAAGGCGTAAGCGATAGGCGTTCGCATATCGGGCATGCCCATTTGTGCAATCACTGACCCATCGTTGAAGGCCACTGCCGAGTGGACGATGGATTGCGGGTGAACCACAACTTCGATCTGATCGGGCTTCACATGAAACAAGTGCCGGGCTTCGATCATTTCGAGGGCTTTGTTGAACATCGATGCGCTATCTATGGATATTTTTTGGCCCATTGACCATTTCGGATGCCCTGCCGCCTCAACAGGTGTAACATCACGCATTTGATCGGTGCTAAAGTTACGGAAAGGCCCGCCGGACGCTGTGAGAATGATCCGTTCGATCGCATCTCGGGGTTCGCCCGCCAGACATTGGTGAATGGCAGAATGTTCGCTATCCACCGGCACAACGGTAACGCCTGCTTTGCCGGTTTCGCTTAAAAACAGATCGCCAGCCGAAACCAGGCATTCTTTATTGGCCAGCGCAATCGTTGCGCCTGAACGGGCAGCAGCCATAGTGGGTGCTAATCCTGCAATACCCACAATACCTGCCATGATCCAATCTACGGATTCCGCTGCTGCTGCACACAACGCTGCGTGGCCTGCCGCAGCTTTGATACCGGAGCCCGACAACGCAGCCTTTAAATCTCCGTAACGGGTTTCATCTGCGGTCACTGCAATGCGTGCGCCTACTGCTTTGGCTTGGGCCGCAAGCAAGTCCACATTGCCCATGCCGGTTAGTGCGATAATTTCAAAACGATCACGCCCGCCAGCTTGTTTTAAAACATCCAAGGTTGAAACGCCGATGGAACCCGTTGCGCCGAGAACAGAAATGCGGTGCGGCAGGTCGACAGTCTTAGAGATGTTGAGATCCATGTCAGCTTTCGCGGGCGGTGATTTTTTTCACACTAGTTGTGCAGGTTTAAACATAAAACAGTGATGGAGTCTGATCTTTTGATCGCAGAATAATCAATTTGATCTTTGACCGATAAAAGATGCAAGGGCGTTCAGTGTCGAAGCTTTTTTCCCATAAGGCGCCAAGATATTTTTAGCTTCAGCTTCCAACGCATCCAGTTTTGTGCGCGCCCAATCAGCCCCATGTAAACGCACTAAAGTGCCCTTGCCGCGCGCGACATCTTTGCCGGTTGTTTTGCCCATGGTTGCAGTATCTGCGGTCATATCCAGCAAGTCATCGGCAATTTGAAATGCCAGCCCGACGACTTCGCCGCAGCGGGTCATGCGGGCAATATCTATTTCACTTGCGCCTAGGGATACCGCGCCGGCCCTCGCGGCAAAACGCAACAATGCGCCGGTTTTCATGGCCTGCAACAGGATAATCCCCGCTTCGTCGGGCAGGTTGATTTCGGCATCTAAATCCAGCGCTTGCCCGCCTGCCATACCGCCGATGCCGCAAGCGCGGGAAAGATCAGAGATAAGGCGAACTTTGATACTTGCTTCAAGTCTGGTTTCCGGTGCGGCTATAATATCAAATGCCAGTGTCAACAGGCTGTCACCGGCCAGGATCGCTGCCGCATCGTCAAACGCGCGGTGCACTGTGGGGCGGCCGCGGCGCAAATCATCATTATCCATCGCGGGAAGATCATCATGGATCAGCGAATAGCAGTGGATGCACTCAAGTGCCGCACCAACGCGCATCACGGCAAGATCAGGTTCGCCAAATAATCTTGCGCTTTCCAATAGTAAAAACGGGCGGAGGCGCTTGCCGCCGTCAAGTGAGCCATAGCGCATGGCCGCCAATAGCCGTTCCGGGCGGGCCTGTTCGCCGGGCTCAATGGTCGGCGATAATAACCCTTCCAGTACCACCTCAAAGGCAGCAGCAAAGGCTTTCATATCGGCGGCAAGATTAGTGCTCATACCTAAGCCTTGGCGCGACAGGACTTTATGGTCAAGTCATGAACAGGCGAATGGCTCCCGCTGAATGACTTCAGGTGAATGACTTGCAACATAAGCCACGTCTCAGTTAAGGGCTTTTATTCAGCCGGGGCAGTTTGATGGCGAAGAAGCCAAAAGTGGGTGGAAAAGCCGAACGTTCTGCAAAGGCGCGCGTGGAACCTGTGCTCAACCTTGAGGAAACTGGTGCTGAAACCGTGGCCCCGCCTAAAAAATCATCCTTGATGGCACGTTTTCGTGTCTGGACATTGCTGAGGCGGCAATCACTGTTCGCGCGCATCCTGAAAATTATGGCTGCGCTGATAGCGTTGCCACTGGTTTTGACGCTGGTCTATGCGCTGCCATTTGTGCGGCCGGTGTCGACACTCATGATGTGGGATCTGGTGACGTTTAATGGTTACACCCGTGAGTGGAAAAGCATCGACGATGTTTCTCCTAACCTCAAATATTCGGTGATTATGTCAGAAGACGGCCAGTTCTGCAGCCATCACGGTATAGATCTCGGTGAACTGCGCGGTGTCGTGGAAGATGCGCTGGATGGTGAAAGTCCGCGTGGCGCATCAACAATTACGATGCAGGTGGCAAAGAATTTGTTTTTGTGGAACGGACGGTCTTTGCTTCGAAAAGGCCTAGAATTGCCGCTGGCCGCTTATATCGACCTGGTGCTGTCCAAGCGTCGTATTATGGAAATTTATCTGAATATTGCCGAATGGGGACCCGGAGGCATTTACGGGATTGGTGCAGGGGCGCGGCACAATTTCAATATAGATGCTGCCTCTATGACAAAGCGGCAAGCTGCCCTTTTAACTGTGGCGTTACCCAACCCGATTGTGCGCAAACCGGCCAAACCTTCGCGCGGCCTTTCAAATATTGCGCGGATTGTGGAACGGCGGGCGGGCTCTGCCGGTGATTATGTGAAATGTCTCGCGCCGTAAGTTGCCAGAGACGCAAATTTACGTGAGATGCAAAAAAGATTTGGCCGCCACTGGTCAAGGCCGGAACCAGCGTGTATAGGCCCGCACTAGTGCAAGAACCGGACTTAAACGCTGCCAATGGGCGGGGTAAAGTAAGCCGGTGATAACAAATTCCGGAGTTGTATAAATGGCTGTTCCAAAGCGAAAAACATCGCCCTCAAAACGCGGCATGCGCCGGTCTGCTGATGCCATCAAAGCGCCAACTTATGTCGAGGACAAAAGTTCGGGTGAGCTGCGCCGCCCGCATCACATCGATTTGAAAACCGGCATGTATCGCGGACGTCAGGTTTTGGACGCCAAAAAAGCCTGATTTTTTTGGGGCGGGGGACGCTTCTTCTGTATAGTGAGTTTTGAGACTGGTTGCGCGGGGGCGCTTCCGGTCTCTTTCATTTGGCATGTTTGATTTAGGTGGCTCGATTTGAGTTACTTGATTTATGTTGCCGGGTTGCTGATTTCACATTTGAGTTTGATAGTTTGATCAAGCGAATCAAAAGCCAAAGGTCTTTTTTATGTTTTCTCTCATTCCTTTACTGGTCATACCGTTTGCACTGTTCAACGCGGCATTGGCAGGAATGCTGGGTTCAGGTGCAGATCCCCTTGGCGCAACCTTTCTTTCGTTTTCGATGATTTCGGGTGGCCGCTTTATCTTAAGCTATGGTCATATGCTGGTGGCCCTTGGTTTGGTTTTCCTGTTTTTTGAGGTGCTCAAATCAACCCGAACCAACAATACTTCCGTCATTGATCACGTGCTTTCAACCGGTGTCTTCATTGCTTTTCTTGTCGAATTTTTGCTGGTTGCAGGCGCTGCACACCCGTTGTTCTTTTTGCTGATGCTGATGGCGCTGATTGATGTTTTGGCAGGATTTTCTGTTTCAATACGGTCTGCCGGGCGGGACGTAAGTTACAATTGAACGGTCGACAAAACTGCACACAGGTTCGTGAAAACCTTTCTTAAATATTAAGAAATGTCAGCCACATCTGTATTTTGAACTAATACACCCAAATGAGCATTGAGTTTTGGCAAACGAACCAACCAACAAAATGCAGGTGTCAAAGAGCCTTCCGCGTAAGCGGCCAAAATCGGCTGCGGATTTGCGTGAGCCGTCCTTAGAACGTCCGGAACTTTCACGCGATCTAGACCGCACCATCCAAACGGCAATCAAAGATGGCGGGAAGGCCGCCTTGGCTTTGGTTTCGATTGATCATTTAGACATTGTCAATGTTGCTTTTGGCCATTCGGTCGGCAGTCGTGTTTTGGCCGAGGCACGTGACACTCTTATTGATGTTGTTCGAAGCCCGGATAGCGTCTGGCGGTTTTCAGGCTCTAAATTTGCTGTGATTTTGCGGGATTGTTCAGAAGCGGACGTGCGGATCGCCTGCCTTCGTTTCCGCGAAACACTGACCAATAAGATTTTTGATACCTGTGCAGGCCCGGTTTCAATAACGGCTTCTGTTGGCGCAGTCATGATTCCAAAATATGCCAAGAACCGCGATGAAGCCAAAATGTTTGCGCTGGTTGCCGTGGATGAAGCACGCAAGGACCGTTGGCGGGCCTTTTCACTTTACGAGCCGGATACATTGCGTGACCGTGAGCGCACAGATGAGGCATTGGCAGGGCAAAGTGTGATCGCCGCGATTGCTGAGAACCGCTTAAAGCTGGTTTTTCAACCTATTATCAGTGCGCAATCGCGGGAAATTTCATTTTATGAGGCTTTGGTCCGTATTGAAGATAAAGACGGCACGCTGATTGATGCCAAGGATTTTATCAATGCCGCAGAAAAGCTGGGCCTTGTTCGTCTGGTTGACCATAAGACTTTAGCGCTGGCGATTGAAACTTTGCTCAAGACAGACGTGACTTTGTCCATCAACATATCGGGCGATACCTGCCATGACCCGGCTTGGCTTTCGACATTGGCAACGGCGCTAGAGGCGCATCCAAAGCTGGCTGACCGATTGATTGTTGAAATCACCGAATCGCATGTTGCCATCCATACCGATGAGATCCGCGAGTTTATTGAAGCCGTGCGCTCAATGGGCATCAAAGTGGCAATTGATGATTTCGGTGCGGGCTACACCGCGTTCAAAACGCTCAAAAACCTGCCATTTGATATAATCAAAATTGACGGCGAGTATGGCAGGCACATGGCGTCTGACAGCCGTGATCAGGTTTTCGTCCGCTCGCTGGTTTCAATTGCCCAAGCGCTTGGTGCAAAGACGGTGGTCGAGTGGGTTGAAAATGACCACACAGCGGATTTGCTGGCTGCGTGGAATGTCGATTATTTGCAAGGCTTTGGTATGGGCCGCCCGATGACCAGTTTGGCAGCGGCATCTGATAATGCCAGGACATTGAAAAAGGCCCTGAAAAAGGCCGTTTGAATTCAGGCCGCAAAATAGGTTGAATTTAATGTTGCTGCACTATCAGTTCGTGCGGCCCCTGTTGCAACCAGTTCTTCCAAATGGGCAAATACTGACAATGCCGCCGCACCGCGCAGTCTTGGGTCAAGGCCGGTATATAGTGCCAAAACCAAGTCCGGGATCAGCACGCCTTTATCTGATAACAAATCTGCGATGGCGTTGGCGCGCATACGCCGGTGGCTCCGAAGCCCGCGGACAAACCGGTTTGGCGTTTCTATCGCACCGCCATGGCCGGGAAGATAAAGCGTGTCTTTTCGGGCAATAAGGCGGTCAAGCGAGGCCATATAGGGTGCCATTGCACCATCTGGCGGCGCAACAATAGAGGTTGACCAACCCATTACGTGGTCGCCTGAAAACAAAACGCCGTGATTGTCGAGCGCAAAACACAAATGATTTGCGGTGTGTCCGGGTGTGGCGACTGCTGTCAAAGGACCCAATTCGGTTGCAACACCATCACCATCGTATAATTGGCGGTCGGGCAAATAATCCTTGTCCCCGCTGGCATCAAGGAAGTTGGTTTCACCGGCACTCAGTGCGCGAAAGTTAAAATGCGGGCCACACCCCGCAACCTCCGCCCCGGTCAACGCTTTCAGTTTGGCGGCGAGTGGTGAATGGTCAATATGGGTGTGTGTAACCAAAATGGTTTCAAGTTTTGCAGTGCCAATTGCTTTTATCAAAGCTGCCAAATGCGCATCATCATCAGGTCCTGGATCAATGATGGTAAGGTTCTTTTCGCCGATGAGATAAGAATTGGTGCCATGAAACGTAAACGGCCCGGCATTATTCGCGGTCAGACAGCGGATCGGCAAATGAGGGTGGCAAGGCACAGCCACACCATGATTGGCCTCAAACGCCAAATTGAACTTTGGGGTTTTCATGCCGCGCCCAAAAGATGTGTGCCGGAAAACTGTTCGGCAGCAATTTGATTGCAAAGCTCAAACCATGAGCATCCCGCGCATGCCTCGCGAATTGTTCTGTTGGTAAAGGCGGCGCGCAAAAGCGAGAGTTCCGTTTGTGTCACTTTGGCTGATATCTGAAGATCACGCCTCAACACTGTTTCGACAGCGTTTCTGGCTGTAACATCCATCGCCAATATGTCTGCCATGCGGCAATCATGGCCAGTGGCATTTATGCAAGCTTTGGTCATACCGGCGCAAATATCGTCAGGCCCTTCGACCAAAATAACCGGCGCGCCTGCTTTAATGCGGGCAATTTTTGAAGCCATATTCGCAGTAAATTCAGCTGAATAGCCAAGACCACGGAATGTGAGCATGCACAAAAAATGATGCCCGCGCAGGTGCACGGGCATCACTTGAATTTGGCTGACTGGTTTAGACTTTGGCAAAAGTCGAGACGCCTTTAAGAACGCCTTTGCCAATCAAAGCAGCCAAAACCAGTTTCAGCCCATCCCATAACACAAACGGGGTGAAGCCCCACTCCAGCGCTTTATCAAAGCCATACAGGTAAGTGAGCCAAGAAACACCGAGGCCGAAGATAATCACTTCGCCGGCAAATAAGGCGACGAAAGTGCCAACCCATGTGGCGGTGAATTTTTTGTCGGCAAGCCAGCCGATCAAAGCAGCAGCAAGCACAAATCCGACGAGATAGCCGCCGGTGCCGCCGATGATTTTGGCCATGCCGCCACTATAACCGGCAAAAACCGGAAGACCGATTGCGCCTTCGAAAATGTAAAGCAGCAATGTTAGCGTAGCGAGACGAAATCCAAATGTCAGACCGATCAGCATAACGCCAAGTGTTTGCAGAGTTTGCGGCACTGGCTCACCGGCAGATACTTGCGATAGTGCGGTCAGGAAAATGCTGCCCGCAATAACAAGCGCGCCTTGGCGCAGAACAGAATTGCCGGTTAGCGGTGCCAGTGTGGCAAAAGTTGAATTCGACATAATTCCCCCGGAGGTGTGCCGTTTTAAGGAGCGGCATTTAAGTGGCAGTTCAAAAATGTCATTTAACGGTAGCGGCGTTTTGTCAACCTGTGAGACAATAACAGCCGCAAAGGACCGATCTTTTCAGCTTGCCTCATGTGCGCAGCTTTGCTACCGGAACGCCACGAGTATGTTGGGGCGTCGCCAAGTGGTAAGGCACTGGTTTTTGGTACCGGCACCCTAGGTTCGAATCCTAGCGCCCCAGCCACTCGTATTAATCAACCCATTTTATCAAGTTTGCGCTGCATGGCAGAAATCTGATCGCGCAATTCGCTCAGACCTGCTTTGTCTTCGGCAGGTTTATCTTCAGCTTTTGGGTCGGTTGCAACTGGCATGCCGAATGGTGACATCATACGCATTGCATTTTGAAACATATCCATATTGCGGCGGACTTGCGTCTCAACGATTTTAACAGCTTGGCCGGATTTCAAAACCTCAATCGGGTTTTGTGTGAACAGCTCCGCCATGTCATCGCGCATGCGCTCCTGCTCTTTGGTGAAACTCGCCATGGATTGCTCAAGAAAGCTTGGCACCAGCGTTTGCATCTGATCGCCGTAAAGGCCGATCAATTGGCGCAGAAACGGGATTGGCAACATGGTTTCGCCGTTTTTATTTTCAAGTTCAAAGATGATTTGAGTTAAAACACCGTGGGTGAGATCATCGCCGGTTTTGGCGTCTTCAACTTCAAATTCTTCGCCTCGCTTGACCATTTCGGCCAAATCTTCGAGCGTGACGTAGGTGGATGTGCCGGTATTATAGAGGCGGCGGTTGGCATATTTCTTGATGACTGTCGGTTCGCCAGATCTTGCCATTTTACGCTCCCAAACGCCTGAAACTCGACTGGTTTTCGCCATTCCAGTTTGTTTTAGTTGCAGTGCGGCAAAACGCAATCCGTTTCTTATTGCATAGCAAAAAGTGACTTGATGCGCATGCGATTATTGGGTTGCCGAAGAAAGCGTGTTAGAGAGCGATGAATAACTGAAATTTAAGGATATTGCTGATGCCAGAAACCATCGTCATTGCCAGCGCCGCGCGCACCCCGGTCGGCTCGTTTAACGGCGCTTTTGCCGAAACGCCGGCGCATATTTTGGGTTCTATCGCCATCAAGGCCGCATTGGAGCGCGCGGGTGTTGAGCCAAGTGCGGTTGACGAAGTGATTATGGGCCAGATTTTGACAGCCGGTGCAGGGCAAAACCCAGCACGCCAAGCGGCAATGGCAGCAGGTATTCCCAATGAGGCGACAGCATGGGGTTTGAACCAGCTTTGCGGTTCCGGCCTGCGCGCGGTGGCCATTGGCATGCAGCAAATTGCGCTTGGAGATGCGACCATTATTGTGGCGGGCGGGCAGGAATCTATGTCGTTGTCACCGCACTCAGCCCACTTACGTTCTGGAACTAAAATGGGCGACATGAAAATGGTCGACACCATGCTTAAAGACGGACTCATCGATGCGTTTTACGGCTACCATATGGGCAACACCGCTGAAAACGTGGCGCGCCAATGGCAGTTGACCCGCGAAGACCAAGACCAATTCGCTGTTGCCTCGCAAAATAAAGCCGAAGCCGCACAAAAGGCCGGTCGTTTTAAAGATGAAATTATTCCGGTGACGCTCAAAACCCGTAAAGGTGACGTGGTTGTTGCCGATGATGAATATATCAAGCATGGCACAACGATTGAGGGTGTAGCAAAATTGCGCCCGGCGTTTGACAAAGAAGGTTCTGTGACCGCTGCAAATGCGTCGGGCTTGAATGACGGTGGCGCGGCAGTGGTTTTGATGACCGAAAAAGAGGCACACCGCCGTGGTATCACCCCGATGGCGCGGATTGTATCTTGGGCAACCGCCGGTGTTGACCCGCAAATCATGGGCACGGGGCCAATTCCATCATCGCGGCTTGCGCTGAAAAAAGCCGGATGGAAGGCTGAGCAGCTTGATTTGGTTGAAGCCAATGAGGCGTTTGCCGCTCAGGCTTGCGCTGTCAACAAAGACATGGGCTGGGACCCGGCAATCGTGAACGTCAATGGTGGCGCGATTGCGATCGGCCATCCGGTGGGTGCATCGGGCGCGCGCATATTCAACACGCTGTTGTTTGAAATGGCCCGCCGTGATGCCAAACGCGGTCTTGCCACATTGTGCATCGGCGGCGGCATGGGTGTTGCCATGTGTGTGGAGAGGTGAAGTAAACAAGACCCTCCCGCAAGGGGAGGGGCTAAGACCGGCGCTTTTAGTGTTAGCTTTAGTGGTACAGTGCCCAAAAGACAGACACCGAATGCGCCGCACTAATGCCCCTCCCCTTGCGCGAGGGGTTGGGGAGGGTTGTTTGAAAACCAACGATTGAGGGAGGATAATTATGACCAAAACTGCACTTGTTACGGGCGGGACACGCGGTATTGGCGCGGCGATATCTGTGGCGTTGAAAGCTGCGGGATATACCGTTGCCGCCAATTATGCTGGCAATGATGAGGCGGCGGCTAGCTTCACCAAGGAGACCGGTATTCCGGCCTATAAATGGTCGGTTGCGGATTATGAGGCGTGTGCGGCAGGCATTGCAAAGGTTGAGGCGGAGCTTGGGCCGATAGCAGTGCTGGTCAATAATGCCGGTATCACCCGCGATGCGATGTTTCATAAGATGACCCCGCAAATGTGGAACGATGTGATCGGCACCAATTTGAACGGCGTTTTCAATATGACGCAGCCGGTGTGGGGCGGGATGCGCGACCGCAAGTTTGGCCGCGTGATTACGATTTCGTCGATCAATGGCCAGAAGGGCCAAATGGGGCAGGTGAATTATTCTGCGTCCAAGGCTGGCGATATCGGGTTTACCAAAGCTCTGGCGCAAGAGGGCGCACGTGCGGGCATTACCGTCAATGTGATTTGCCCGGGCTATATCGGCACTGATATGGTGAAAGCCATGGATGAAAAAGTGCTGAACGAGCGGATTATTCCGCAAATACCGGTCGGGCGGTTGGGCACACCGGAAGAAATCGCGCGCTGTGTGGTGTTTTTGGCGGCAGATGAGGCCGGGTTTATAACGGGTTCAACGATTTCAGCTAATGGCGGGCAGTATTTCGCTTAAGAGCACAATAAGACAGGAACTTTAGTCATCCCCGCATTTATTGCGAGGACCCAGACTTGCTTGAGATTTAAAATTCAAGAAAGAAAGTCTGGGCCCCCGCACAAGGGGCGGGGGTGACTAAGTAAAATCTTGCTAAACCCTTCGTGGTTCGAGACGCCGCTGCGCGGCTCCTCACCATGAAGGGTAAGCTAACTTTTTAGCGATTAGTCGTCGCCGAGCAACGCTTTGTGGATGATGCCGCCAAGCGCGCCGCCAACGAGTGGGGCAATCCAGAACAACCATAATTGCTGAAGCGCCCAGCCATCGGCAAAAAGAGCAACGCCGGTTGAGCGGGCCGGGTTCACTGAAGTGTTTGTAACCGGAATCGAGATCAAGTGAATGAGCACTAAAGCCAAGCCAATCGCGATTGGTGCAAAACCAGCGGGCACGCGGCTGGTGGTTGCGCCAAGAATGATGATTAAGAAAAATGCGGTTAGCACAACTTCAATAATCAGAGCCGACATCATGGAATAGCCGCCGGGTGAGTTTGCACCATAACCGTTTGAGGCAAAACCACCGGCAGCAAAACCAGCCTTGCCGGATGCGATAAGATAAAGAAGGCCCGCTGCCACAACAGCACCGGCAACCTGCGCTGCAATATACATCGGCAGATCAGACATTTTAAACCGGCCGGCGACAGCCAAGCCAAGCGATACCGCGGGGTTGAAGTGCCCGCCGGAAATGCCGCCAACCGCATAGGCCATTGTGAGCACTGTTAAACCGAAGGCCAGCGAAACACCGACAAAGCCGATGCCAAGTTCTGGAAAGGCTGCTGCCAACACAGCGCTTCCGCAGCCGCCGAATACCAGCCAAAAAGTTCCAATAAATTCCGCACTAAGGCGACGAGTCATAGTCATGTGTGTTCCCCTTGCCAAATACATCTGTCCAGCACGATTGCGATACTAGTGCAGTTGCATGATAATTGTGAAGATTATTTAATAAACACGCCCGTTTGGCTTAAGTCGTTAACAATTTTATCGCCCGGCAACATAAAAATCATAATATATTGCCGCTGCGAACCAGATATAGATGTTGGAGATAAGCGTTCCACTATAGGCAGACGTGAACAAACCACGAAATTTGGTTTACCGCTGATTCGTAGCCGATTTGTTCCGTGCCCGTTCGGAGTGTTAACACAAATGCTTCAAATTGAAGATTTTCCGTTTACGAAGTGTTTGGAATGATTAAAGAATTAGAAACGGCAAAGTTTTTTAAGCGTTCAAAAAATTTGTCGTCAACGCTTTGTTAGCGCAGGTTAATGCCTCAAGCCCATTTTGCGCGATGAATGAGTGTGCGGTCTCTACATATAGTATCGGTGCATGGTTTGGCCGCAATATGATGCCGTGAACGAAACACGAAAGCAGTTCCATCAGTGATTCGTCGCCGATTCGTTCCGCCCGCGTTCCAAATGTTAATTGGCGTTGGTTTTGCTTTGATTTTTGGGCGCGTCTTGCCTAGTTTAAGTAAGTGGTTGCAGCGCAAAGCTGGAACAATTTTCGGCAGTTTGGTTTTGAGATTATGTTAGACTTGCCGAAGAGCAGACCGCATTATTCATCCGGGCCATATTCGGGGCAGGGTGTCACCGCTGTGCTCGGCCCGACCAATACCGGCAAAACGCACTATGCCATTGAGCGGATGGTGAGCCATGCAACGGGCGTGATCGGCCTGCCGCTTCGGTTGCTGGCGCGTGAAGTTTATACCCGCGTCGTCGAGAAAGTTGGCGCACATCAAGTGGCGCTGATTACCGGCGAAGAGAAAATCGTGCCGCCCTTTGCACGCTATCATGTGTGCACGGTTGAGGCACTGCCGACGGACACCAATGCTGAGTTTGTGGCCATTGATGAGGTTCAGCTTTCTGCTGACCTAGAGCGCGGACATATGTTTTCAGACCGCACGCTGAATTTGCGCGGGCGCTCTGAAACGCTGCTGCTTGGTTCAGACACAGTTGCAGGTATTTTGAAAAAGCTGCTGCCGGGAATAACGATCACTGGCCGCCCGCGGCTTTCAACGTTGATGTATGCCGGGGAAAAGAAAATTACCCGCCTGCCGCGCCGCTCGGCCATCGTCGCGTTTTCAGCCGATGAAGTTTACGCAATTGCCGAATTGGTGCGCCGCCAACATGGCGGGGCAGCAGTGGTTATGGGTGCGCTATCGCCGCGCACCCGTAATGCGCAGGTGGAACTCTATCAAAGCGGCGATGTCGAATATCTGGTGGCGACAGATGCCATTGGTATGGGCCTAAATTTGGATGTTGATCATGTCGCGTTCGCGCAGAATTTCAAATTTGATGGCCATCAATATCGCGAGTTGACGCCTGCAGAATATGGCCAGATTGCAGGCCGGGCCGGGCGGCATATTAAAGACGGCACATTTGGCGTAACGGGGCAGGTTGGCCCGCTTGATGAGGAATTGGTCGAGCGCCTGCAAACCCACCAGTTTGAACCCGTTCGAACCTTGCAATGGCGGACATCGAATTTAGATTTTTCGTCTGTTGAGGCTTTGCTGACTTCACTCGATACGCTGCCGGGTGAAACCATGCCCAATGTGGACGGTTTGTCGCGCGCGCTGCCGACAACAGATCATAGATCGCTGATGCTGCTGTCACGCGATGAGTTGGTGATGCGCTATGCCACCAGCAAGCCCAA
>JANMFT010000038.1:0-1849 GCA_031374255.1 Limoniibacter sp.
GTGCCATGTTTTGAATTGTTTGAAGAGCAAAGCCAAGGCTACAAGAAAACCGTTCTCGGCTCATCCAAGGTTAACGTCGGTATTGAAGCGGCGATCCGCCAAGGCTGGGACAGATTTATTGGGCGCGAGGGAATTTTCATCGGGATGACTGGCTTTGGCGCATCGGCCCCTGCCAAAAAACTCTACGAGCATTTCGGCATAACGGCTGAAGCCGCTGCCAAAGCCGCGCTCGAATTTCTAGGAAACTAACTTGGCTATGTCTAAGAAAAACAAACCTATTTTTAGTCACAACTGTAACAATTGCGGTTCGGAATTTCAAAATGGAGCCGGAATATATCAGGGAACCCACATTGATCCGTGGAAGGCATACATTTGCAAATCTTGTTCCGAACAGACGGCAGATGGATCAATTCAGCTTCGACCCCAGTTAAAAAAACACCTCGAGTCCATGGGAATACCTGTGCCCAAGGTAAATTCTAATGGCAGCGTAAAACTACCGCAAACAAATAGTGGAGAATATCATGGCTAAAAGAACCCGCATTGCCATCAACGGCTTTGGCCGCATCGGGCGCAATATTGTGCGTGCAATTTATGAATCCGGCCGCAGCGATATCGATATTGTTGCGATCAATGATCTTGGGCCGGTTGAAACCAACGCCCATTTGATGCGCTATGATTCAGTTCATGGCCGTTTCCCGCATCAGGTCACTGTTGATGGCGACACTATTCATGTTGGCAAAGAAAGCTTCAAAGTGTTTGCCGAGCGTGACCCTGCCAATTTGCCTTGGGGCAAACACGACATTGATATTGTGATGGAATGCACCGGCATTTTCACCGCCAAAGACAAGGCTTCGGCCCATTTGGCCGCTGGCGCAAAACGCGTGCTGGTGTCGGCGCCGGGCGAAAACGCTGACTTGACCGTGGTCTACGGCGTCAACCACCATAAACTCACCAAAGACCATATTGTGGTCTCGAATGCCTCTTGCACCACCAATTGCCTGTCACCGGTTGCCCATGTTTTGCACAATGGCATCGGCATTGAAAAAGGCATGATGACCACGATCCATTCTTATACCGGCGACCAGCCAACGCTGGATACGATGCATAAGGATTTGTATCGCGGGCGCGCAGCGGCGCTCTCGATGATCCCGACGTCAACCGGCGCTGCCAAGGCCGTTGGCCTCGTATTGCCTGAGCTGAACGGCAAGCTTGATGGTTTTGCGATGCGCGTGCCAACGCCGAATGTGTCTGTGGTGGATTTGAAATTCATTGCCAAACGCGCCACATCTGTTGCCGAGATCAACGACATGATCAAAGCCGCCTCCGAAGGCTATCTTAAAGGCATTCTTGGTTACACCACCGAAAAACTGGTCTCGATTGATTTCAATCATGATCCACATTCCTCCATTTTCCATATGGACCAAACCAAAGTTATGGACGGCACATTCTGCTCAATCCTGACGTGGTATGATAATGAATGGGGCTTTTCCAACCGCATGGGCGACACTGCGGTGGCCATGGGCAAATTGATCTAACATGACTTTGAATATGGCCCTGCTGATACTCGGGGTAATTTTCGGCGCGGTGATTTTGGTTGCCGCGCTGAAGGCTGCATTAGGGCCGGATAAAAAGCAGCATGGCCACTCTGATGGCGGGGGAGTTGCTGTTGGCTATACCCACAATTCCCGCCGTGATGACGACGACAATGATGGCGGCGATTCCGGGGGTGATGGTGGCGGCGGGGATTAACGTTTTGCTTGCACTCGACTGATTGCTGGCTATGTTCCGGCCAAACTTAAACTCTCGGAATATATCCAATGGCCAGCTTCAAAACCCTTGATGATGTTAA
>JANMFT010000097.1:0-3949 GCA_031374255.1 Limoniibacter sp.
ATGGTCGTGGCAGGCAGCGGTAAGCACAACAGTGTTGGGGCGGTAATGCTCAAACTTTGAGCGGTCATCCCAATTGGCAGACGGGTATTCATCGCCTTCCATGACAAAATAGTCGCCGTTGCCTAAATCGGACGTATGTTCAAAGCCATGGGGCAGTGCGCCGATCAAATAGCTGGGGTCGAGGCCGGCATGCTTCAACACGAATGCTACCAGTGAAGTGACCGTGGATTTGCCATAGGAGCCCGCCACCACGATGTTGTGGGTTTTGGCGGCCATTTCAGAAACAATTTCAGGAAACGAGCGAATCTTATCAGCATAATTTGCAAACGCTTCGGCAACTTCCGGATTTGAGTCTGGCACCAGTTTGGCGTTTTTTCCGATTACTATGCGTGTTGCGTCTGACGGAATGTTTGTCGCGCGGTATCCTTCACAAGTCGCAATTCCAATTTTGGCGACGTAATCTGAAACCGGCGGGTAAAAGTTTTCATCCGAGCCTGAAACCTTATATCCGGCTTTTTGCATTAAATGCGCAACGGCAGACATTCCCGCGCCGCAGACGCCAATGAAATGGGCTATAGGTTTGGTCAATTAAAATCTCGAATCGAACAAGTTTCACAGTTTTGCCCGTCATACCTGTGCTTGTCACAGGTTTCCATCCATAGTGCAAAATGGAGATGCTCAGGGGTAGATGCCTGTGCTGATCCTCGGGTCAAGCCCGAGGACAGGCACGACGGAAAATTATTATTCAATTAACCTAATTTCTCACAGCAACATCACTGAACTGTGAGCGCGGTCACGGCCTTTGTGAGCATCATATTAGCATATTCCGCGTTATATGGAGGCCACATCATTGGAGCACATCATGCCAGCTTTTCGTTTTCCAGTTCCGCCATCATCTGAAATTACACCCAAAAATGTGTTCCTGAACCGCCGCACCTTTATGGCAGCAGCAGGTGGCGCAGCATTGTTGCCAGCTTTTCCAGCATTCGCCGAAGGCAACCCGGATGCCAAGAAACTGACAGCCACGCCAAGCACGTTTTCAACAACCGATGAGAAGACGCCTTACGACGCTGTCACAGCCTATAACAACTTTTATGAATTCGGCACCGGTAAAGAAGATCCTGCCGCTAATGCTAGTTCATTAAAAACTGATCCGTGGACAATCAAAGTCGATGGTCTTGTGAATAATTCGGGCGAGATTGGTCTTGAAGCTTTGCTGGCCATGCCGCTTGAAGAGCGCATTTATCGCCTTCGCTGTGTGGAAGCATGGTCAATGGTTGTTCCTTGGGTGGGGTTCTCGCTTTCGGAACTGATTAAAAAATATGATGTGCAGGGTAGCGCCAAATATGTGGCGTTTGAAACACTTGTGCGCCCCGAAGAAATGCCCGGGCAAGCGGGCAATGCGCTGGAATGGCCATATGTTGAAGGCCTGCGCATGGATGAAGCCATGAACCCGCTGGCAATGGTGGCTGTTGGGCTTTACGGCGAAGTGATGCCGAACCAAAACGGCGCTCCAGTGCGCATTATTGTGCCGTGGAAATATGGCTTCAAGTCCATCAAGAGCGTTGTTCGGATGTCCTTTGTTGAGCAGCAGCCACCCACCACGTGGAACATTCAAGCGCCATCAGAATATGGCTTTTATTCCAACGTAAACCCAGAAGTTGACCATCCGCGTTGGAGCCAAGCCCAAGAGCGCCGCGTTGGCACGGGCCTTTTTGCGGAACGCATCCCGACCTTGCCGTTCAACGGTTATGGCGAGCAGGTTGCATCGCTTTATTCCGGCATGGATTTAAAGGCGAATTTTTGAGGCGGATTTTGAGGATATTTTAGATGACACTTCCACAATTTCAAAACCGGGTGATCAAAACAGTCCCGGAATGGCTGGTCTATGTTGTGGGTTTTGCGCCCGCCGCATGGCTTATATATTCGGCTTTCACTGGCGGTTTAGGGTTTGATCCGGCCCGCGCGCTGGAAAAAGAGCTGGGTGGATGGGCGCTGAAAATTTTGCTTGTTGGTTTGGCAGTCACGCCGCTTTGGCATTTGACCGGAATTAATCTGGCAAAATATCGCCGCGCTATTGGCCTTGTTGGTTTTGGTTACGTGGCAATCCATTTGGCAACTTATGTGGGCCTCGATAAGCAGTTCGATATGGGTGTTATCATAGAGGATATTTGGAAGCGGCCTTACATCACTATTGGTATGGCGGCGTTTGTGTTTTTGCTGCCTCTCGCCATCACCTCAAACGCGGCATCAATCAAACGCCTTGGTGCCGCAACGTGGAAGAAAATGCATAGGCTGGTGTATGTAATCGTGCCTATGGGGGCGCTGCATTATGTGATGCTCACGAAAACATGGCAGCTTGAGCCGATTTTATACCTGGCCACTGCGCTGTTGCTGTTAGTGTTGCGTCACAAAATGTTTGACTTTCGGACTCGGCCACAACGCCGCACCGCACCTGTTGGTGCTACACCGGCAGCTTAGAGCCGTATAGACACTCGGCTTCGCCAAGGCTCGGCATCGCCGGTGCTGTCCCTTTGCGGGTGACGGATATTCCGGCGACCGCACAACCAAATTTTGCCGCTTCAACCGGTGACAGTCCTCGTGCCAACCCAACCGCAAAGCCGCCGTTGAACGCGTCGCCTGCGCCAGTGGTTTCAACAACCGGCCCGGCCTTAAATATTGGCACAATCTCAGACATTTTGCTGTTGTGAATGAGTGCGCCACGCTCACCAAGCGTGATGACGGCTGTGCCGACGCCACGTATCAAAAGCGCCCGGGCAGCAGCGCGGGCATCATCAAAAGTTTTCACTTTTATGCCGGTCATCTCCTCGGCTTCAGTCTCGTTGGGCGTCATGTAATCGCAAAGTGCATAAATTGAGTCCGGCAAAGGCGCGGCCGGTGCCGTGTTCAAAACGGTTGATACGCCCGCTTTTTTTGCTATAGCCAATGCCGCGTGCGCGGTCTCTATGGGTTGTTCCAATTGCGTGATGAAAATTGATGCGCCTTCAATCAGCTTACGGTTGGCTTCAATATCGGCAGGCGAAATCAATCGCGCTGCGCCGGGGCAAACGATGATTGCGTTGTTGCCGGTGGCCTCTTCAAGGAAGATGTATGCAGCACCGGTGTAGCTTTCGGGTGTCCAAATCACCTCCGGCGTCACGCCCGCAGCCCTCCACGTGTTCATGGCCATGTCGGCAAAATCATCGCGGCCAAGGCGTGTCAGCATATGCACGGGCGCATTTAATTTCCCGATAGCGACGGCTTGGTTAGAGCCCTTCCCGCCCGGGCCAAGTGAAAACGAATTGCCCAATATGGTTTCACCCATTTTAGGTTGGCGGGCAGCTCGATAGGCAGTGTCGGCAACAAACACGCCAAGAACAACGATGGGTTTCATGGTTTAGGTCCCAATTGATGTTTCTGGCGGGATGACGCCCTTGCGAAAGGCAAAGCAGCCATAAAAGCGGCGTTCATGGGTTTGGATGACGCAATAGGCTTTCTTGGCGCGCTCATAAAACGCATAGCGCTCAACGGAAATCATCGGCCATGGTTTACCTTCGGCGGCGTCTATTTCAGTTTGAACTTCTTGCGCCACCGGCAGCAGCTTTTTCGGATCGCCAACTACCTCCATCCGCGCGGCGGCATCATCC
Organism: Limoniibacter sp.; assembly: GCA_031374255.1. Lineage (GTDB taxonomy): Bacteria > Pseudomonadota > Alphaproteobacteria > Rhizobiales > Rhizobiaceae > JALOTE01. The sequence continues at coordinate 3,648 of JANMFT010000097.1, forward strand.
ACAAATGTGTCGAGCGGATAGACTGACAGCACGGCTTTAACAACGCGGGCAACATCCGCATCAATGCGCAACACTTTGCCGATCACAGTTTGTCGGGCCACGGAATCTGCCGGGAAATTGGTGTCGCAAATGATTAAATCATCACCGTGCCCCATGGCGCGAAGGGCGCGCAAGACATCGGCATTGAGAAGCGGGTCTATCCCTTTAAGCATGGTTTGCTCCCTTAATTTGCTATGCGGTTGCCGGTTTCGCCATCAAAAATATGCACGAGTTCAGCGCGCGGTTTGAGTTTGATGGTATCG
>JANMFT010000359.1:0-3279 GCA_031374255.1 Limoniibacter sp.
AATAATGTCTTTGGCGGTAACGCCCTCCGGCAATGCACCGTCAACGCGGACCAGCATGTTTTTGGCTTTTTTCTGGATCAACGTTTGCGTGGCAAGCACATGCTCGACTTCCGATGTGCCGATGCCATGGGCCAAAGCGCCGAACGCGCCATGGGTTGATGTATGGCTGTCGCCGCACACAATCGTCATGCCCGGCAATGTGAAGCCCTGTTCCGGCCCGACGATATGCACGATGCCTTGTCGCCGATCGCGCTCGGAATAATATTCAACACCAAAATCAGCGGCGTTTTGCGCCAGCGTTTCAACTTGAATGCGGCTTTCTTCGTTTTTGATGCCCAAGTGGCGGTCGGCCGAAGTCGGCACATTATGGTCAACAACGGCTAATGTCCGTTCGGGTGCGCGCACTTTGCGGCCTGTCATGCGAAGGCCTTCAAAGGCTTGCGGACTGGTGACTTCGTGCACCAAATGTCGGTCAATATACAAAATCGCATTGCCGTCATCGCGGGTTTCGACGACATGATCGTTCCAAATTTTGTCATATAAAGTTAGCGCTGCCATGTTGCCCTCAAAGGTCTTGTCTTGTTTTTCTGGCGATATGCACCGCAAGACGGTTAAGCGTCAAGAATAAGCAGTGATTTGGTACGCGCAAAGCTATGCAGACGTTAAAGGCCGAAGCGCTTTATGTTGGTGCTGAGTTAGCAATAATGTGGTAAAGCTGCCACGCTTTGTGGCAAGAGCAGCCGGTTTCGGTCTGCAACTCTGTAATTTGAGCAGCTTTAAGGGTGTGGATCAAGCTCAGTTCTGCTAATAATAGTTACGATTTATGAACAGCTGATCTCCCATGACATTTCAACCCTTCCGCCCAAACCTATCACGACGCGCTTTTTTAAATTCAAGCCTTGCGTTTTCCGCGGCGGCTTTGGCTGGTTGCGCCACCCAAATTCCAATTGATGGCCCGGACGGCACACCTGTTGAACCGGCGCCAAAAAAAGAATTGTTTAATTTCCCAACTGCGCCCATCTCAATGGAAGAGGTTGACCCTGCCATTGCCTATGCCGCTTTGCAGGACGGGGAGTTTCTGATCCCGGCAGTGCCTTACAAAAAAATAGACCAGCAATTTTTACGGCAGATGGTGATCGATCCGACCGGTGAGCCGGCGGGCACTTTGATTGTGGTGACCTCCGAGCATCATCTTTATTACACTATGCCGGGCGGGTTTGCGATGCGCTATGGCGTTGGTCTTGGCAAAGAGGGCTTTGAGTGGACGGGTGAGGGCGTGGTTCAGCGCAAGGCCCAATGGCCGCGCTGGCACCCGCCAGCTGAAATGATTTTACGTAAGCCCGAACTCAAAGAGTTTGCCACCACATTCGATAAAAAGACGCAAACCTGGGTTGGCGGTATGGCTGGCGGATTGCTGAACCCGCTCGGTGCACGCGCGCATTATATTTATCAAGGCGACGTCGATACCCAATACCGCCTGCACGGATCGCCCGAGTGGAACTCGATCGGCAAATCCGTGTCGTCAGGCTGTGTGCGCTTGATCAACCAAGACGTGGTGGATTTATATGACCGGGTTTCTGAAGGCACGCGGGTGATTGTGCGGTAATTTTAAGTGACAGTGTTGCGGTTTAGAAATTGCGGCGCGTCCCATTCATTGCCATTAATCACAGCTGCAATATGCATAGCTGCAAGTGAGATGTGATGTTCGCCAATGTAAAGCGGGCAAATGCCAAAACGCATGATATTTGGCGCGCGAAAATCACCCACGACGCCGCGCGCAATTAAAGCTTGGATGGCAGCGTAGCCATCGTCAAACGCGAACGACACTTGTGAACCTCTCTGGTTACCGTCGCGCGGCGAAACCAATTGCAGCCCGGGGCACCCGCGCGCGACCTCTGAAATCAGAAGATCTCCGAGCAGAACTGATTGCGCGCGCAAGGCTGCCATATCAATATGGTCCCAAATGTCCAAACTGGCTTCAAGCGCCGCCATGGCAATAACCGGCGGTGTGCCGATTCGCATCCGTTCAACGCCGGAGGCAGGCGAATAATCCAGTGTGAAGGCAAACGGGTTATCATGGCCCATCCAGCCCGGCAAAATGGGTGAGATATGGTTGGCATGACGCGGTGCCACATACAAAAATGCCGGAGCTCCCGGGCCGCCATTCAAAAATTTATAGGTGCAACCGGCGGCAAAATCAGCGCCCACGCCAAAAAGATCAACCGGCAGCGCACCGGCAGAATGCGCCAAATCCCATATTGTGATAATGCCAAGTGCGCGGGATTTGGCGGTGAGTGCCGCCATATCGTGTTTGCGTCCCGTGCGGTAATCAACTTCGGTCAGCATCAATACCGCAACATCTTTGGTGAGTGTGTTTTCAACAGCGTCGGGTGCGACCGTTTTGAGTTGATGACCGCGATTCAGCGACTTGATGAGGCCTTGCGCCATATACAGATCAGTTGGGAAGTTGCCGGTATCGCTGAGGATAATTTTGCGCGAAGAACCAGCCAAATCCAAGGCCGAACTCAGCGCCTGAAACACGCGGATCGAGAGTGTGTCGCCAACCGTAACGCTATCCGGTTCTGCGCCGATCAAACGCCCGATACGGTCGCCGACTTTGCGGGGCTGTGTAAACCATCCAGCTTCATTCCAGCCACGGATGAGAAGTGCGCCCCACTCATTTTCGATCATGTTATGCACTCGTGTCGAAGCTGTTTTCGGCATTGGTCCGAGTGAATTTCCATCGAGATAAATCATGCCATCGGGCAAATGAAACAAATCGCGGGTTGCAGCAAAATCCATGTTCAGTTCCGTTAGCGTTGCTGGCTTTGCCGCATGCGCCGTTCCAGCGCCCGCAGCATTAGCGAAAGGCCGATTGTCAAAATCAAATAGACGTAAGCGACAATCGAATAGGTTTCGAGATAACGGAACGAGCCCGCTGCATAGACCTTGCCGAGCTGGGTAATATCAGCAACGCCGAGCACCGACACCAAGGACGAGTCTTTCACCATCGCTACGAAATCATTGCCAAGCGGCGGCAAAATTGTGCGGATGGCTTGCGGGAAAACAATAAACCGGAAGCGTTGCCACCCTGAAAGCCCCAGGGCCTTTGCAGCCTCTATCTGGCCTTTGTCGACCGATAAAATTCCGGCGCGGAAAATCTCGGCAATAAAAGCTGAATAGCCGATCATCAGCGCAAAAACGGCGCGCCAAAGCAGTGAAAAATCTCGGATGGTAATCGCGTCCATCATGCCTGCCGATTGCAGCGGCGCAGTCACG
>JANMFT010000115.1:0-2148 GCA_031374255.1 Limoniibacter sp.
TTGGTCAAGACTTTATACAAGCCGCAATAATTTTCCGCAAATTATACAATCTTCAAAACGTTTCTCCGGCCCAACCGGGCTTGAAGAATATATAGGTTTTGGAATCACAATGGCGCTCACGGCACGCACAACACATAAAGCGATGATTTTTGAAAGTGCAGGCTATAGCTTGAACTTTTGGAAATTTCGGCTGGCATTGCCGCATTTTATGACACCGGGCCAAGTGACTGTCACACACGAAGACCTATCGGACGGCACTTTCCGCTTTACACTGCAATTGGTGCATCCGCACCTCGGAACCCTCGTCAGACAATCAGGCGTTTTTCACGAAAGTCAGGTCACATGAACACGTCTGCGATTTGGCTTTTTGACGGTGTTTGCGTGTTATGTTCAGCGGCAGTGCGCTATACTCTGGCGCATGAAAAAGCCGCCACAATTCAGTTTATTGCTGTCCAATCAAGGGCCGGTAAGGCGCTTGCATTAAAATATGGCATTGATCCTGAAAACCCCGATAGTTTTCTGTTCATTGAAAATGGTATCACTCTGGAGAAGTCTGAGGCCCTCTTGGCTTTGGCAAAACATATTAAGGGCCTTGCCCAGCTTTCACCCGTGGCAAAACTTATACCGCGAGCCATGCGCGATTGGCTTTATGACCGGGTGGCGCAAAACCGATACAATTGGTTCGGTCATAAAGACGCGTGTTATGTGCCTGATATCGCAACACGCAGCCGCTTTGTTTTGCCCGAGTTAAACATGTGAAAAATGTTCTGTTGATTGGTGCCACAGGTGTTTTCGGCCAGAGATTGGCGCGCCATCTTGCGACATTTGAAGATCTTTGCCTCATACTCACATCACGCAACATCAACAAAGCTGCGGATCTTGCAAATCAAATCAGAACTCGTGGCGCAAAAGCACAAATTGAAGCTGTAGCCCTCGACACCACTCAAGGGCTTTTGCTGCAGTTAAAAAAGCTGAAGCCTTGGGTGGTGATCGACGCTTCAGGCCCGTTTCAAACCGCTGACTATTCAGTACCTATCGCGGCGCTGAGTGCTGGGGCGCACTACCTCGACCTCGCTGACGCAAGGCAATATCTCAAGGGCTTTGCTGAACTCGATACAGAAGCCAAAGCCGCCGGACTCACTGCATTGGCAGGCGCGAGCTCAACACCTGCACTATCATCAGCCGTTATTGCTGCTCTAACGAAAGACTGGGTTCGGATTGACACCGTTGATATTGCAATTGTGCCGGGCGGTAAGAGCGACGTCGGGCCGGCGGTTATAAACGCAATTTTGACTTATGTTGGAAAGCCCGTCCCGAGCCTTAACAGGGGTGCGTACGGAAGAGTGACAGCATGGGTCAACTCGCAAATTCTTATTGTCCCCGGGCTTGGCAAACGTCGTATTGCGCCTGTTGAAACAGCCGATGTCGATTTGGTTGCCCCATATTTTAATGTGCAAGAACGATTATTGTTTCAAGCAGGTTTGGAATCTCCCATTGAACAATGGGGTATTATTGCGCTTTCACACCTGAAACGTTTAGGCCTTCTGGGAAATCTTACGGGCCTGACATCACTCTTACAGTTTGCACGAAAGTTCACACGCATATTCACCGGTGACACCGGAGCAATGATCGTCCGTGCAACAGGCCTTGATGACAACGGAAAGTTCGTCTTGGGAGAATGGAAACTCATAGCCAAAAATGGCGACGGGCCGAACGTTCCGGTGATGGCGGCTGCAGCTGCGATAGGAGCACTGCTCAAAAGCGAGCTTGCAACCGGTGCACAAGCTTGCATCAATACTTTGCCGCTGGCATCCATTGAACACGAAATGAAAAACTACCAAATCGAAACATCAATCCGTATCACTTCATCTCATTAAGCTATGACCTCAGAGCACCCTTCAACTCCTCCCCCAAATGGTCAAATAGTGCCCGCATCAGGCGGCTGCGGTAGAGGTCTGCATGGGCGACCACGTGCACATCAAAGGGGATGTTGATCGCGTCAGGCAACACACGCACGACCTTGGCATGATCAAAAGCCAGCGTCATGCCAGCGCCTAAACCCATGCCCGCTTCGGTTGCCGCAATCTGCGCGAGAATGCTGTCTGAACGAAATACAAAATCAGACCGCTTCACAGGCAGACCAAAATC
>JANMFT010000127.1:0-2393 GCA_031374255.1 Limoniibacter sp.
CCGTCTCGCGTTCCGCTCGCCACCCTCACCCCACAGGGAGAGGAATAGAACGGCAAACATCTCGCTTGCATTGAACTCATTCGGCTTGGCACTCTTATTCCTCTCCCTTTGGGGAGAGGGTGGCGAGTGAAACGAGACGGGCGAGGGGGAGGGTGAAGGGGAGGTTAAAACTACACCCTAACGCCAAACCGCAATCCGTCATAAATTGCCGCATGGATGTTTCTTGAGGCGACGGCATCGCCGATGCGGCAAAGCAAAAATGCGCCGTTAGAATTGCGTTCGGGCATCAATATTCCGCCATCAGCCAGTGCATTATAATCGACAGCCCCCAAGTTTTTAGACATCGGTTTTAGCGCAAAATAAAGCTCAGCATTGGGCAGTGTGCCATGCTCAACAACAACTTGATCAACGTGGCGTTCAGCAATCCAGCCTTCGGCATAAGCAGAGTTAAGAACCGCAACTAAGCCATTGCCTTCGCGGCGCACAGCGGCAAGGCGGGTTTGAATGGTAATGGCCACTCCTTTTGATTGGAGCGTTTTCATGTAGGGCACCAAATTCATACCTCCCATTTCAGGGGCAAAAAACCGCTCAGGCGTGACGAGTTCGAGCTTGCTGACGCCTGCAATCAGTTCTGCTGCGCTCATGCCTTGATGACCGCCATGATCATCGTAAAACAGTACATTTTCAGCGGGTTTGATCGCGCCGGATAAAATATCCCAGCTGGATGTCACCAGATCATCACCTGCACTGAGTGGCGGGTTTTGCGGTATGCCGCCAGTGGCGATCACGACAATATCAGGGTTTAAGGCGCGCACATCTTCGGCTTCGGCCCAAATATTATAATTTATTGTCACGCCCAAGCGCTCAAGCTCGCTGATACGCCAATCAATAATCCCCTGCATTTCCCTGCGGCGCGGGTTGCGGGTCAGCAGATTGATTTGCCCACCGGGTGCATTTGTGGCTTCAAGCACTGCAACTCTATGGCCGCATTCAGCGAGCACACGCGCAGCTTCAAGCCCCGCTGGCCCTGCACCGACCACAACGCAATTTTTGCCAGCACTAGCAGACCTAGCGATGACATGCGGCATTGCTGCTTCCCGGCCGGTTGCAGCATTGTGGATGCAAAGCGCTTCGCCGCCTTCATAAATGCGGTCGAGACAATAGGTTGCGCCAACACAAGGGCGAATGCGGTACTCCTCGCCGCGCATGACCTTGGCAACAATATGCGGATCGGCGATATGCGCGCGCGTCATGCCCACCATATCGAGTTTGCCGGTCGCAATCGCATGGCGCGCGGTGGCAACATCGGCAATGCGGGCGGCGTGAAAGGTCGGGAATTTGGTAGCAGCGCGTACTTCCCCGGCAAAATCCAAATGTGGATTGGCCGCCATGCCTTGAATAGGAATGAGCTTGGTCAGCGGCGCGTCGTGCTCAATATGCCCGCGGATTATGTTCAGGAAATCCACTTTGCCGGAACTTGCAAATCGTTTGGCAATCTCAATACCTTCAGTCTTTGAAAGACCGCCCTCCCAATCCTCATCGGCGACGAGCCGTAAGCCAACCAAAAAATCGTGGCCGACTGATTTACGCACAGCATTCAAAACCATGTTTGAGAAGCGCAAGCGATTATCAAGTGATCCGCCGAAAGCATCTTCGCGCTTGTTGGTGTTGGGCGACCAGAACCCGTCCATTAAATGGCCGTAAGCTTCAAACTCAATGCCGTCTAAACCCGCTTCTTTCATGCGGGCGGCGGCATCGGCATAGTCTTGCACGATGCGCTCAATATCCCAGTCTTCGGCTTCTTTCGGAAAAGCACGGTGCGCGGGTTCACGCACCGGCGACGCTGCCAGCACGGGCAGCCAATCAGCCTTGTTCCAATTGGTGCGGCGGCCAAGGTGCGTGAGCTGGATCATTACCGCCGCGCCATGCTCATGGCAGCTATCAGCGACATCACGCATCCAAGGAACGATCTCATCTTTCCATGCGTGCAAATTGCCAAACGCGGAAGGGGAATCGCGCGAAACCACCGCCGATCCCGCCGTCATTGTCAGCGCAATACCCCCTTTGGCTTTTTCAGCGTGATAAAGCCGGTAGCGCTGTTTTGGCATGCCGTCTTCTGAATATGCCGGTTCATGCGACGTCGACATGATGCGGTTTTTCAGGGTCAGGTGTTTGAGCTGATAAGATTGGAGAATGGGGTCGTTTGAAACAGTCATTTTTTGATTTCCAATACCTTCGTGGGCTTGGGTTACCCCCACCCCTAACCCTCCCCACAAGGGGGAGGGCGCTGTCGAGCTCTCGCGTGAACCACACTTAGGCTTTGAGTTTTCAATAAAGCTGTAGACTTGTTTGGCGCGCTGTTGTCAACTCCCTCCCCCGTGGGGGGAGGGAGG
>JANMFT010000139.1:0-16073 GCA_031374255.1 Limoniibacter sp.
TGCCGGGACCGTGAACGTGACTTGGGATCGCGGCGTATCGACAGGTTATGATGTCAACGCAACCACTTGGACGGGTGCAATTGGCGGGTCATATACGCCAAATGACAAAACCGAACTTCGCTTTGGCGTTGCTTACAGTTACATCGAGTCCGGTTCACAAAACTATGTTGGAACAGCCCTGGTTCCGGGTATACAAACATCACCATCAGGACATGCACTTGCTGGCAGTGTGTCTCTCGGTTTGAAATTCTAGTTTGAGCCGAATGTGTCTCAAAAGCCCGCTTCGGCGGGCTTTTTTGTTTGTGACAGATATTTATCGATGATCGCAGAAAAATTGCTGTTAGCCTCGCAAAAATCATTTCGTTGCCAAATCGCAACACTCTTTGAACCCTTTGGTTGCTATGGTGTTTTGAAGCGTGGCATTTTCAGTTTTGCCACAAACTCTGCCATATTTGGGCGTTGTTGAATTGTGAAACATATTTAGCCGGTAGGTGTCCGGCATCTCTTTTGGAACAAGTCTTTTATGCCGGTGTTTAACCGTTACATTTTGAAACCATCAATTGTGCTGGCGGCGCTGCTCGCCAGTTCCGCTGCTTTTGCGCAGTCGAAAGAGGACCCGTGGTCGGCGTTTAAACTTGGTTATGAGGCTTACCAACAAGGCAATAAGGCCGAGGCGGTTGAGGCTTATAAATATGCCGCTGAAAGCGGCGTTCCCGGTGCGCGCTGGAAACTAGCCCACATGTATGCCGCCGGTGACGGCGTGCCGCGTGATGATCTGGCTGCATTTCATATGTTTGAGCAGATTGTTCTCGGCGGAGCGGAAGCTGAAAGCCAGGACGAAAGCTATGTTGCCGATGCCCATGTGGTGCTGGCACGCTATTTGACGACCGGAATTGCCGGTACTGATATTCGCCCTGACCCGGCCCTTGCGCGCGATCTTTATCTGCGCGCGGCAACGTTTTACGGCAGCCCGGAAGCGCAGTTTGAACTTGGCCGATTGATTATGGATGATGATCAGGAGGCAGGCCGTCTCAAACAAGCAGCGCGTTGGCTGCAACTGGCGGTTAAAAAAGGCCATAATGGCGCTCAGGCTCTGCTTGGCAAAATATATTTTGAAAGCGGGCGCACGGTTCGAGGCCTTGCCATGCTAACTGCGGCACTTGAAGGCGCCACAAAACAAGACCGCGCTTGGATACTTGGCTTGCAAGAGCGCGCCTTTGCGCTTTCTAGCGAGGCAGACCGCCGCACAGCAATGGCGCTTAATGAAGGCGGTGAAGCTGCTGATGCCGCCATCAGCGAAACCGGAAATTAAAGCATCGTGCGAAAAAGTGTGAGCGGTTTTTCGCAAAAGCGATGTGCCCACTTAAAATCCAAACTTTAACTCTTCTGCATACCAGCCATTAACCCTGTCGCGTTATTCTTCGCCCGTGTGTAATGCGTAAGTGTGCTGAGTATCGTGTGGACCCATCAGAAAAAACGCAGCAATCGTGATCGTTGGATTGTTCCCGTCATTTGCCTAACGGTGAGCGCTTATTTCGCGCACCATTCGGTTGACGGGCGTTATGGGTCGGAAGCACGGATGCGTGTTGATGCCGCGCTTGCCGATGCGCAAGCGCGGCTCGATACACTTAAATCCCAACGCCAAATCATCGACCACAAAGTAGCGCTACTGCGCTCCGGCTCGATTGAACGCGACACGCTGGATGAACACGCTCGAAACACATTGGGGCTCATTGGCCCGAATGATGTGGTGGTGTTGGCGGGTAGTGCAGGTTGATCGGCTTGGTTGCGGCCCGGATATGACTTTCGATGAGATTGCACTTACCGCTGACATAGCAGATTAGTTAACTCGCATTTCCTGTTGGAACAAAGTGCACTGTCTCGATAATTAGTTGACGTTAGCCGCATTGGCTCAAGCGTGGAGATTGAATCTCAATTTCCCCAAGTATCTTGCTATTATTTAGCAGTATCAAGACAAGCCTAGAACTCTCGAAAGTGATCTCGAATGACGGACAAAATCATCCAAAAAGGATTTATAGTTGCAGGCGTGAGTAACATTTTGGGTGTGCTCATATGCTCCAAAGCCTTCACCAATGATGTGGTGATAGCAACTCAGCCCGATGTGATGGGTTACTTTGGCCTGGTCTCAATCATTTTGTGGGGCTTGGCGTATATCTCGGTTTGCAACATCTACAATCAAGCGCGGTGGCTTGTCGGCGTTTTTGTTATCGAAAAACTTGCCTATGTCATTGCTTGGTTGGTATTCATAACCTCGAATTCCTTGAGTTCTATCTACGAATTGGATGTGCTCGCGGGAATATTTTATACGGTTTATGGCGCAAATGACTTCATTTTTATGGTGTTTTTTGGCTATGTTTTTCTGAGACGCGGGAATGGTTCAGTCCCAAACTAACGATTTACGGTACATTGCATTGAACTCTCGAATGGTATTTCACTTTTAAGTGTTCGCGAGAACCATAGCCGCTGATTTCTACACTGCACCGCACATATTGCAGTGCACCGCGCATGGGAGCCATGCGTTTTTGCTGTTTGTGGGTGCAGTGCTCCGCTGTAGTTTGCATAGCTAATATACACCATAAAAATACGACCTATGGAGGAACTGCATGGCCGCTCGCCAAAAGGCGAACGCAATGGCTGATATCGAGGTTCACGCTTCGCCCACCGTTGCCGCACCCAAACCCGCCGCTTTCACCAAAGAGCAAGAATTGGCAGCTTACCGCTCCATGCTGGAAATACGCCGTTTTGAAGAGCGGGCAGGGCAGCTTTACGGCATGGGTTTTATCGGCGGGTTTTGCCATTTGTATATCGGGCAGGAAGCGGTCGTTATTGGCATGCAGATGTGCCTGAAAGAGGGCGATCAGGTTATCACCGGTTACCGCGACCACGGCCATATGCTGGCCTGCGGTATGAGCCCGCGCGGCGTGATGGCGGAATTGACCGGCCGCCGCAACGGTTTGTCGCGCGGCAAGGGCGGCTCAATGCATATGTTCTCGAAAGAGAAGAATTTTTATGGCGGGCACGGCATTGTGGGCGGGCAGGTGTCGCTCGGTGCCGGCCTTGCATTCGCCAATCGCTATCGCGGCAATAATAATGTGGCGCTTTCCTATTTCGGTGATGGCGCAGCCAACCAAGGCCAGGTTTTCGAGAGCTTCAACATGGCCTCGCTGTGGAAGCTGCCCGTGATTTTTATTGTTGAGAATAACCGTTACGCTATGGGCACTTCGATTGACCGCTCCTCCGCACAGACCAACTTTGCGTCGCGAGGTTCTGCATTTATGATTCCCGGGATGCAGGTGGATGGCATGGATGTGCGCGCCGTGCAGGCCGCCGGTGAAATTGCGGTTAAACATTGCCGTGAAGGCCACGGGCCTTTTATCTTGGAAATGATGACCTACCGTTATCGCGGGCATTCCATGTCTGATCCGGCAAAATATCGCACCAAAGACGAAGTGCAGAAAATGCGCTCAGAGCGTGACCCGATCGAACAGGTGCGCGAGCGTTTGCTGGCCAAAGGCTGGGCCACCGAGGATGATTTGAAGGCTAAGGAAAAAGACATTCGCGATGTGGTGGCCGATGCTGCCGAATATGCGCAGAACGACCCTGAGCCGGATGCATCCGAGCTTTTCACCGATATTTTGAAATAAGGGCGCGCGCACATGTCGATTGAAATTTTAATGCCCGCGCTTTCGCCGACCATGGAAGAAGGCACGCTTTCTAAATGGCTGAAGAATGAAGGCGACGCGGTGAAAGCCGGTGACGTGATTGCCGAGATTGAAACCGACAAAGCCACGATGGAAGTGGAAGCGGTGGATGAAGGCGTGATGGGTAAAATCCTGATCGCTGGCGGCACTGAGAATGTGAAGGTCAATACGCCGATTGCGGTTTTGTTGCAGGATGGTGAGAGTGGTGCTGCCGCTAAACCTTCGTCCTTCGAGACGCGTGCTACGCCCGCTCCTCAGGATGAAGGTTTAGGGAAAGCCGCCGAAAAGAGCCTTCATCCTGAGGAGCCGCAAAGCGGCGTCTCGAAGGACGAAGGCGGAAAAGTGCCCGCCACTCCAAAAGCACCAACACTTGCCGACCCATCTCTTCCCGCCGGAACAGAAATGATCCCTACCACCGTGCGCGAAGCCTTGCGCGATGGGATGGCTGAAGAAATGCGTGCCGACCCTGACGTATTTGTGATGGGCGAAGAAGTTGCTGAATATCAAGGTGCATACAAAATCACCCAAGGCCTGCTGCAAGAATTTGGCGCGCGCCGCGTGGTGGATACGCCGATTACCGAACATGGTTTTGCCGGTATTGGCGTTGGCGCGGCCATGGCGGGTTTGAAGCCCATCGTTGAATTCATGACGTTTAACTTTGCTATGCAAGCTATTGATCACCTTATCAATTCTGCTGCCAAGACGCTTTACATGTCCGGTGGGCAAATGGGTGCACCGATGGTGTTCCGCGGGCCAAACGGCGCGGCGTCGCGCGTTGGCGCCCAGCACTCACAATGTTACGCCGCTTGGTATAGCCATATCCCCGGCCTCAAAGTGGTGATGCCTTATACGGCGGCTGATGCCAAGGGCCTTCTCAAGGCCGCGATCCGCGACCCCAACCCCGTGATTTTCCTTGAGAACGAAATTCTCTACGGCCAGACATTTGATGTGCCAAAAGGCGACCATGTTTTGCCGATTGGCAAAGCACGTATTCATAAGCCCGGTAAAGATGTGACACTGGTGTCGTTCAGCATCGGCATGACCTATTGCCTCAAAGCCATGGCCGAACTTGAAAAAGACGGCATTGATGTGGAATTGATTGATCTTCGCACCATCCGCCCGATGGATTTGCCGACGATCATTGAGAGCGTCAAGAAAACCGGCCGTCTGGTAGTGGTGGAAGAAGGCTTTCCGCAAAACTCTGTGGGCACCGAAATTGCCACCCGCGTTATGCAGCAGGCATTTGATTATCTTGATGCGCCGATTTTGACGATTGCCGGTAAAGACGTGCCCATGCCTTACGCCGCCAACCTCGAAAAACTGGCCCTGCCAAATGTTGGCGAAGTGATCGCAGCGGTGAAAGCCGTGTGTTATAAGTAGAGCCCAATCATGCCAATCAACATCACAATGCCTGCCCTTTCGCCCACAATGGAAGAGGGCAACCTTGCCAAATGGCTGGTGAAAGAGGGCGATAAAATCAAATCCGGCGATATTATTGCCGAGATTGAAACCGACAAAGCCACGATGGAAGTGGAAGCTGTTGACGAAGGCGTGATTGCCAAAATCATGGTTGCTGCGGGTACTGAGGGCGTGAAGGTGAATACCGTGATTGCGGTTTTGGCAGTGGATGGTGAGGATGTGAGTGCTACGCCCGCCGCACCTGCCCCGCAAGCTGTGGCTCCAACCTCTCCCCTTGCGGGAGAGGATGTCGCGAAGCGACAGGAGAGGGGTGCTTCACCAATCTCGCAAGAAAACCCCTCTCTGTCAGCTAAAGCTGACATCTCTCCCGCAGGGGGAGAGAACAAAGAAGAGCGCAAATTTGCCTCACCACTTGCGCGCCGTATCGCTAAAGATGCTGGCGTTGGCATTAATACGATCACTGGTTCCGGCCCGCATGGTCGCGTGGTGAAAGCCGATGTCGATGCGGCGATTAAAGGTGGTGCGAAACCTTCGTCCTTCGAGACGCGCAATAGTAGCGCTCCTCAGGATGAAGGTTTAAAAGCGCAGCCCACCAATGCCCTTCATCCTGAGGAGCCGCGTAGCGGCGTCTCGAAGGACGCACCCAAAGGCCAGACTTCAGAGCAAGTGCTCAAGCTCTTTGCCGAAGGTTCCTACGAACTCGTCAAGCACGATGGTATGCGCAAAACCATTGCCAAGCGCTTACAGGAATCTAAACAAACCATCCCGCATTTTTATGTGTCGGTGGATTGCGAGCTTGATGCGCTGCTCAAATTGCGCGGTGAACTCAACGCTGCCGCGCCCGTGAAAAACGATAAGCCAGCCTATAAGCTCTCAGTCAATGATATGGTGATCAAGGCGCTGGCCTTGGCGCTGCGCGATGTGCCTGATGCCAATGTGTCGTGGACTGATGAATCGATGGTAAAACACAAACATGCCGATGTTGGCGTGGCGGTTTCCATCCCCGGCGGCTTGATCACGCCAATCATCCGCAAGGCCGAAACGCTGACATTATCCTCGATTTCCAACACCATGAAAGACATGGGCGCGCGGGCGAAAGACAAGAAGCTCAAACCCGAGGAATATCAGGGCGGCACAACTGCGGTGTCTAACATGGGCATGATGGGCGTTAAAAACTTCGCCGCTGTCGTCAACCCGCCGCACGCCACGATTTTGGCGGTCGGTGCTGGCGAGCAACGGCCCGTGGTTAAAAACGGCGCGCTGGCCGTTGCAACCGTTATGACAGTGACGCTTTCCACCGACCATCGCGCTGTGGATGGTGCTTTGGGCGCGGAGCTGCTGGCGGCGTTTAAGGGTTATATTGAAAACCCAATGGGAATGCTGGTGTGAGCGCATGAAATCGATCCTTGCATTCGGCGATTCCCTCACATGGGGTTCTGACCCTGAAACTGGCGGGCGGCATCCGAGGGCGTTTCGCTGGCCGGATGTTTTGGAAGCTGGCCTTGCTGGCAAAGCCGAAGTGATCACCGACGGCTTGCGCGGGCGCACTACCGCTTATGATGAACATTTGGCGGATTGCGACCGTAACGGTGCGCGGATCTTGCCGACGTCACTTTATGCCCATGCACCGCTCGATCTGGTGATTTTAATGCTCGGTTGCAACGACATGAAGCCGCATATTGCAGGCACGGCTTTGGCTGCCATGCAAGGCATGCGACGCTGCGTTTCGATTGCGCAAAACCACGTTGCGCGGGCAGGGGATGCCAAGCCCGAGATCATTGTGGTTGCCCCGCCGCCATTGTGTGAAACCGGCAACTCTGAGTTTGCCGCCATGTTTGCAGGCCGCGTTGAGCAATCCAAAATGGTCGCTTCCATGTACCGTGATTTGGCGGATGAGGCGGGCGTTTCGTTTTTTGATGCCGCATCGGTTTGCAAAACATCGCCGCTCGATGGTGTGCATGTTGACCAGCAAGGCACGCGGGCAATTGGCTTGGCGCTGGTGCCGATTGTTAGCGTCATGTTGGGGTTGTGACAAAACCTTTTCCCATCGTGGTTCGAGACGCGCTAAAGAAGCGCTCCTCACCATGAGGGGAAAAGAATTTAGCACCTGATTGTGAAGGAAAAAGGGCGCGGTTTAACCATTCCCTTCATCCTGAGGAGCCGCAAAGCGGCGTCTCGAAGGACGATGGAAATGAAGTGACCCGGTTTAGATTTCTGGAGTAAACGATGTCCAATTACGACCTCATCATTATCGGTTCTGGCCCGGGCGGCTATGTTACTGCGATCCGCGCGGCGCAATTGGGTTTGAAAACCGCAATTATTGAGCGCGAGCATCTGGGCGGCATTTGCCTCAACTGGGGCTGCATTCCAACCAAGGCTTTGCTGCGTTCGGCTGAAATCAAGCATTTTGCTGAACATGCCAAGGATTATGGTTTGACGATTGCCGGTGAAATTTCTGCTGACGTTAAAGCAGTCGTCGCCCGCTCGCGCGGTATTTCCGCCAAGCTCAATGCCGGTGTTGGCTTTTTGATGAAGAAGAACAAGATCGATGTCATTTGGGGTGAAGCCAAAATCACCAATCCGGGTGAAATTGTTGTGGCCGCGCCACTCAAAGGCCCTGTGTTGCCGCAAAATCCGGTGCCAAAAGGCACGCTCGGCCACGGCACTTACACCGCCAAACACATCATCATCGCCACCGGTTCACGGCCCCGCGTTTTGCCGGGCATTGAGCCGGACGGTAAACTGATCTGGACTTATTTTGAGGCGATGGTTCCCGCTGAAATGCCAAAGAAAATGCTGGTTATGGGCTCCGGCGCGATCGGCGTTGAGTTTGCTTCTTTCTATAACGGTATGGGCGTTGATGTGACCGTGGTTGAATTGATGAACCAGGTGATGCCGGTGGAAGACACCGAGATTGCCAAGATGGCGCAAAAGCTGCTCGAAAAGCAAGGCCTGAAATTCATTCTAGAGGCAAAGGTTTCCAAGGTTGAAAAAACCGCCAACTCGGTCAAAGCAACTGTCGAAACCAAAGACGGTAAGACGCAAATCATCGAGGCAGACCGGTTGATTTCAGCCGTTGGCGTTGTCGGCAATATCGAGAACCTTGGGCTGGAAGTGCTGGGCGTCAAAACAGACCGCGGCTGTGTAGTGATTGACGGCTATGGCCGCACCAATGTTGACGGTGTATACGCTATTGGCGATGTGGCGGGCCCGCCAATGCTCGCCCATAAAGCCGAGCATGAGGGCGTCATTTGCGTTGAACATATTGCGGGTCTGCCCAATGTGCACCCGATGAACAAACTGCATATTCCGGGCTGTACCTATTGCCACCCGCAGGTTGCAAGCGTCGGCCTCAATGAAGCCAAAGCCAAAGAGGCAGGTCACGATATTCGTGTCGGGCGGTTCTCATTTGCGGCCAACGGCAAGGCGATTGCGCTGGGTGAAGATCAGGGCATGATCAAAGTAATTTTTGATAAGCCAACCGGCCAGTTGCTGGGCGCGCATATGGTGGGTGCGGAAGTGACTGAGCTGATCCAGGGCTTTGTTGTGGCGATGGGCCTCGAAACCACCGAAGAAGATTTGATGCACACGATCTTCCCGCATCCGACATTGTCGGAGATGATGAAGGAGGCCGTGCTTGATGCCTATGGCAGAGTGCTCAACGCGTGAGAGGTATTTTCCAGTTTGAACCATCACCATGGCGGGCTAAAGCTTGGGCAATGCTTAAGTTTTGTACGATAGCTTTTGCCGCACTTGGCTTTGTCACGGGTAGCTTGTCATTGCTTGGCGGCAACACCATGTCTGTCAATGGAATGGCCATTGAAGGCTGGCGCGGCGTTTGGACTTTAACAGTTGCGCTGGGCACAGGCGGATTTCTGTTTGGTTTGATTTGGTTTCTGGTATTGAGTGCTATCGGCATTGCCGCAAGCGGAGGAAAATAGATGGATCAGAGTTTAGGGTTCTTAGCGTCTCCCGGTGTCGGGTTTTTTGGCATGCTGATCATCGGCTTTCTCGCCGGATGGATTGCCGAGCGCGCGTTGAACCGCAACCACGGTTTGCTCACCAATATTCTGGTTGGCATTGCCGGATCGTTCGTTGGTGGCACATTGGCTGGCCTGTTAAACATCCAATATTTTGGTTTCCTCAGCAATTTGATTGTTGCAGTTGTTGGTGCCGTCCTCATCCTTTGGCTTTTTGGCCGCCGAAAAACGGCTTGAGGTCTAAATGGTAGTTGTTCTTGACACACTAAAAGAGCGCACGCGCCACCCTGAAAAGGCGCACCGGCCGGATAACCCGATCCAGCGCAAGCCTGATTGGATCCGCGTGAAAGCGCCGACCTCCAAAGGTTATCACGAGACGCGCGAGATCGTGCGCGAACACAAACTCGTGACTGTGTGCGAAGAGGCGGGCTGCCCGAACATTGGCGAATGCTGGGAGAAAAAGCACGCCACCTTTATGATTATGGGTGAGATTTGCACGCGCGCCTGCGCGTTTTGCAATGTATCAACCGGCAAGCCAAATGCGCTCGACCGCGCAGAACCGTTGAGCGTTGCCAAAGCTACTCGGCAAATGGGTTTGAGCCATTTGGTTATCACGTCGGTTGACCGCGATGATTTGGATGATGGTGGCGCACAGCATTTGGCCGATACGATTTTGGCCGTGCGCGAACTTAACCCATTGACCACAATTGAAGTGCTGACACCTGATTTTTTGCGCAAACCCGGCGCACTAGAGATCGTTGTGGCGGCCAAGCCCGATGTTTTCAACCATAATCTCGAAACCGTTGCTTCCAATTATCTAACGGTTAGGCCGGGCGCGCGTTACTTCCACTCAATTCGCCTGTTGCAACAGGTCAAAGAGATTGACCCTTCCATGTTCACCAAATCCGGCATCATGGTGGGCCTTGGTGAAACTCGCAATGAAGTGCTGCAATTGATGGATGATTTGCGCGTTGCTGACGTTGATTTTATGACCATCGGGCAATATTTGCAGCCAACCAAAAAGCATCACGCCGTCATGGGATTCATTACGCCTGACGAGTTCAAATCGTATGAAACCAGCGCTTATTCCAAAGGGTTTTTGCTGGTGGCCTCAAGCCCGCTCACCCGCTCGTCGCACCATGCCGGTGATGATTTCGCGCGGCTTCGATCAGCACGTCAAGAAAAGCTGTTAAGCGCCAGATAATCATGCCGAAATTTGAAACCACACGCCGCGTGAAGCACAGCGCTGACAAAATGTTTGCGCTCGTGGCCGACATTAAACACTACCCCGAATTTGTTCCCATGTGTGAAGCGCTAACCATCCGCGAAACCCGTGAACGCGACGGGCAAACTTTGCTCACCGCCGATATGGCTGTTGGCTATAAATCCATCCGCGAAACTTTCACCAGCCAAGTGCATTTAAAGCCATCAACCAACGAAATCCGCGCGCGTTATCTCGACGGGCCATTCAAGTCACTTGACAATTTATGGACGTTTATTCCGGCGGGCGACAATGCCTGCGATGTAAAATTCTACATCGATTACGAATTCAAATCCGCCATGCTCGGCATGGTCATGGGTGCCGTGTTTGACCGCGCCTTCCGCCATTTCGCGCAGGCGTTTGAAGAACGGGCCGATAAGATTTATGGGGTGGATTAAGGTTGAAACCTCGGCAGATGATCAATGATCATTTGCAATGCCGTGTTGACGGTGCCCAGCCGTATCGCCGAGCGGCCATAATCCTCAAACTGAAACGCTTTGACATCAATCGTGCCGCGGCGGCCGGCAAGGGCAATGTAAATCAGACCAACGGGTTTTTGCGGGGTTGCGCCATCCGGCCCGGCAATGCCGGTTACTGCGATCGCTAAATCCACGTCGGAATGCTTGATTGCGCCATTGGCCATATCGGTTGCGATTTCCGGTGAGACCGCGCCAAAGGCCATCAGCCGGTCAACCTTCACGCCAACCATCTCATTTTTCGAATTGTTGGAGTAGGTAATGAAGCTGCGGTCAAGAACCTTCGATGATCCAGCTATTTCAGTAATCGCAGCGGCAATCAAACCACCAGTGCAAGACTCAACAGTGGCGATGCGGATGGCACGGGCAGAAGCGCTTTCGACAATCAATTGAGCGCGGTTGAGAATTTCCTGATCAAACATTTTAAACCTATCCGGCGCTTTTAGGCGCGAAAACCACAGTTGCACTTGCCAATGCGCAAATGCCTTCTTTTCGCCCTATAGCACCAATTCGTTCATTGGTTGTTGCTTTCACAGAAACCCGAAACGGCTCAATTTGCAGCGTTTCCGACATTATTACCGTCATGGCTTCGCGGTGCGGCCCGATTTTCGGCTCTTCGCAAATCAAAGTCACATCGGCCAAAGTGATGGTGCCACCTGCCGCCTTTACCAGTTTTGCCGCGTGTTCCAAGAATATCCGCGAGGCTACGCCGCGCCATTGCGGGTCAGACGGCGGAAAATGTGTGCCAATATCGCCTGCGCCGATTGTGGCCAGCAACGCATCTGTGAGCGCGTGAAGGCCGACATCCGCATCGGAATGACCGTCAAGGCCTTGGCTGTGCGGAATTTTGACGCCGCACAACGTCACATAATTGCCGGGGCCGTGGCTGTGAATATCATAGCCTTGGCCAACGCGGACATCGGGTATTGTGACAGCGGGTTTCAGCATTGTTTCGGCCCTCGCAAAATCTTCCGGGAGTGTAATTTTGAAATTATCTTTGGAACCGGCTGTGATTGAAATCGTATGGCCATGCCACTGCATCAAGCTGCAATCATCGGTAAAATCATTGCGGTTGTGAGTTTGCGAGGCGGTGTGCCCAGCCAGAAACGCAGCAAACGGAAAAATCTGCGGGGTTTGCACGGCATAAAGCCCTTCGCGGCTGACCGGTTCACTGGATGTATTTGTGGCGCGACGAATGCTGTCTGCAATAGGTGCAGCCAGTGTAGCACAAGTTACTGTCGGTAACGCCAGAAGGGCCCCAATCTCAACTGCTTTAACAAATGGTCGTGCGGCATCGTGAACCAGAACACGATCTGTCTTATTATCGAGCGCCAACAAGCCATTCATAACAGAAGCTTGCCGTGTTGCGCCGCCAGGAACGAATTGAACTCGGTTCGAAATGTCAGCAAATGCTGCTGTAGCGAAATTGCGATCTTCGCCGGAAATTACAATCATGATTTGCGAGATTTCGGGAAAACTGAGAAATGGTTCAAGTGCGCGCCTTGCTAAGGCAATTCCGCCAATTTTCTGGTATTGTTTCGGCATTTCGCCGCCAGCCCGTGTGCCGCGACCGGCTGCAACCAAAATCAAAGCCGTGCGCATTTGTAAACTAACCCCTATTCAAGCACTGTTTGCCCGTCATAGTGTTTGGTTTCAAGCCTTTTGGTCGCATTTGCCCGTTAGTGTTTGACGCCTTGTATTATTTTGCCTAACAAATAAGCAATATGAAAACTGCTCAAACAATAAGCAAAAGCCTTTCCCAATTGGCTTTGTCATTAAAAATTGGCAATGTGGTTTTGCGTAACCGCGTTCTAGGCGCGCCAATGTCAGGCGTCTCTGACTACCCTTATCGCTCGCGCGTCATCATACATGGCGCGGCAGCTTCGGTAGCGGAAATGACCCCGGCTGCACGTCTGGTTGGTGTTCAACGCCACACGCCGCATCGCCGCGATGCACCGCAAGGTGCCATTAACATTGTGCAATTGGCAGGGCGCGACCCGCAGTCCTTAGCGGAAGCCGCTCAGATATGTGTTGACGAAGGCGCAGACATCATCGACATCAACTTCGGTTGCCCCGCAAAAAAAGTAACCGGCGGCTATGCAGGCTCTGCCTTGATGCGCGAGCCTGATCTGGCAGCTCGGCTTGTCGAAGCAACAGCAAAAGCCGTTGACGTACCTGTGACGGTTAAAATGCGGCTTGGCTGGGAAAAAGACCAGCACAACGCCGCTGAAATTGCGCGGCTGGCGGTCGAGGCCGGAGCGCAAATGATCACAGTTCATGGCCGCACACGCTGTCAGTTTTATAAGGGTGAAGCAGACTGGCATGCTATTGCTGCTGTGGGCGACGCGGTGAAAGTTCCGCTGGTGGTCAATGGCGATATCATTTCGAGTGAGACGGCTATTGCCGCTCTTGAATCCAGCGGTGCTGACGCTGTGATGATCGGACGCGGATGCTACGGCTCGCCTTGGTTGCCAGGGCTGATTGCTTTTGCAGCAGGTGACAGTGCAGCCGCAAAATACATTCCTCAAACGCCATCCCAAATTACTGCCTATGTCATTGCTCATCATGAAGAGACGATTAATCTTTATGGCTATGAGCAGGGCATACGCCATGCCCGCAAACATTTAGGTTGGTATTTGGATAAGTTCACGCCGCTTACAGATGCTGCCTTGCGCAGTGAGATTTTGACCAGTCTCAATGTGAACGAAATTCACCGTGCTTTGCATACTGCATTTGGTCAAATGCAATCCCTTATGGTGGCTGCCGAATGACAAACGTGCCCTACGCACCTGAACTTACCGCTGCCATTCTTGATGCGGTTACGCACCCGATCATTGTGGTTGATTCATCAAACACCATTGTTTTTGCCAATTCTTCATCGGAGGCGTTTTTTAGTGCATCCCGCAGCTTTTTGGCGCGCGAAAAACTTGATAAACTTATTCCCTTTGGTTCGCCGGTTTTGGCGCTTGTAGAACAAGTGCGTGCCGATTTTTCCAGCGTGAACGAGTATCGCGTCGATTTATCGTCACCGCGCATCGGGCCGGACCGTGTTGTGGATGTCTATGCCAGCCCGGTTACAGATGTTGAGAACGGCGTTTGTGTTCTACTGCGTGAGCGCACCATGGCTGAGAAAATCGACCGGCAAATGACACACCGTGCCGCCGCAAGGTCTGTCACCGGCCTTGCTTCAATGCTGGCTCATGAAATAAAAAATCCACTGTCCGGCATCCGCGGTGCTGCGCAGCTTTTAGAGCCGGTCGTGCCAGCTGAAGACAGGCCATTGACCAAATTGATCCAAGAAGAAACCGACCGGATCGTATCTTTGGTTGACAGGATGGAAGTGTTTTCCGATGAACGCCCGATTGAACGTTTTCCTATCAACATTCATCTGGTGCTCAATCATGTAAAAGCGATTGCCAGCGCAGGTTTTGCAAGTGATGTAGAGTTTGTAGAGATGTTTGACCCGTCATTACCGCTTGTCACCGGTAATCGCGATCAATTGGTGCAGGTGTTTTTGAACCTGATTAAAAACGCCTCCGAAGCTTGCCGTGGCCAAATTCAACGTCGCATCACACTGTCCACCGCTTATAAACCCGGCATGCGGCTTTCGGTTCCAGGCTCTTCTGTGAAGCTTACTTTGCCGCTGGAATTTACAGTGACCGATACGGGGTCTGGCATTAGTCCTGATCTTATCCCGCATATGTTTGATCCATTTGTCACCACGAAAATCAATGGGTCGGGCCTCGGCTTGGCCTTGGTTGCCAAGATTGTGGGCGATCACGGCGGCACGATTGAGTGTGATTCGCAGCCCAGCAGAACCACCTTTCGCATTTTAATGCCTGCCTATTCAGACACTGAAAAAGGTTCAAACCCATGAGTGAAGAAGGCGCAATAATTTTGATTGCCGATGATGATGCGGCCATTCGCACCGTGTTGACGCAAGCATTAACGCGTGAAGGATACACTGTTCGCTCAACCGGCAGTGCCAATACTCTAGCGCGCTGGGTGCTAGCCGGTGACGGCGATATGGTCATTACCGATGTTATGATGCCGGACGATAATGCGTTCAACATTTTACCGCGGATGAAAAAGGCGCGGCCCGATTTGCCCATACTGGTGATGAGTGCACAAAACACATTCATGACCGCAATCCGGGCTTCTGAAGCAGGTGCGTATGATTATCTGCCCAAACCGTTTGATCTCACCGAACTCGTTAATGTCGTGGCGCGGGCGCTCGCTGAACCGCAGCGCAAACCCAAAACCGAAACGCAGGACGCAGGGGAACTGATGCCACTTGTTGGCCGTTCGCCAGCCATGCAAGATATTTACCGCATGCTCGCGCGCATGATGCAGACCGATTTGACTGTTATGATCAACGGCGAGTCCGGAACGGGCAAAGAGTTGGTGGCACGTGCACTGCATGATTATGGCCGTCGCCGCAAAGGGCCGTTTGTGGCCATCAATATGGCCGCAATACCGCGTGATCTGATCGAAGCGGAACTCTTCGGCCACGAAAAAGGCGCGTTCACCGGCGCTGTTCAAAGGAAAGCTGGCCAGTTTGAGCAGGCTGATGGAGGCACTTTGTTTTTGGACGAAATCGGCGACATGCCGATGGAGGCACAAACGCGGCTTTTGCGGGTGCTGCAACAAGGTGAGTATATGAGCGTTGGCGGGCGCACACCCATTAAAACCGATGTGCGCATTGTAGCCGCTACCCATAAGGATTTGCGCAATTCGATTGCGGCAGGCACGTTCCGCGAGGATTTGTATTACCGCCTTAACGTCGTGCCGGTCCGGCTGCCGCCCCTCCGCGACCGGTCAGAAGATATCCCGGATTTGATCCACCACTTTTTGAAAAATGCCATAAGAGAAGGGCTGTCTGATAAACGCATCAGTCCTGAAGGCATGGATGTGATGAAGCGCTACCCTTGGCCCGGCAATGTGCGCGAACTTGAAAATCTGGTGCGCAGGCTCTCCGCACTTTATCCGCAGGATGAAATCAGCGCAGAGATTATCAGCACTGAACTCAACACGACCGGCACCGAAACACCGGTTAGCGTAGCCGCCAATGACCAAATTGTAATGTCGCTGGAACTTGCAACTGAGCGCTACCTGTTGCGATATTTTGCAGGCTTTAACGGTGCACTGCCGCCAGCCGGTTTGCATCAGCGGATTCTGGACGAAATTGAAAAACCGCTGCTGCACGCGGCCTTGG
>JANMFT010000146.1:0-7844 GCA_031374255.1 Limoniibacter sp.
ATTTTCTGGATCAGCGCCGGGCCTTTGTTTTCAGAAAGTGACGGGCCCCATTTATAATCATCATTGCGGGTCAGAACGGTTTCGCTGCCAACAGTGAAGCTTTCAAACTTATAAGGCCCGGTGCCCACTGCGCCGGTGACGCCATAGTCTGCGCCCATAGTAGCAAACGCTTTGGGTTCAATCACACCCATGAAGCTGCTGGCCATATTGAACAGCAAATTCGGATCAGGGTTTTTCATCGTGAGCTTTACGCTCAAATCACCAGTTGCTTCAGCTTTGGCAATCGCGGCGGTGGTGTAGGCGTTTTCGGTGCCGGTAAAGAGCGCGATCCACGCAACAACGGAAGCGGCATTCAGCGGCTCGCCATTATGGAATTTAACGTCGGGTTTAAGTTCAAACGTCCAGCTCATGCCATCGGGGGCTTCAACCCATGACGTTGCAAGTCCGGGATGGAAGCTCTGGTCGGCATCTTGAACGACCAGAGTATCGTAGATGAGATAGGCGCCGATATTGGTGTTGCCGGTAGCAATCACGTTATATGTCGGCACGCCGACCTCACTTTGTGTCAAAACAAAAGTGGCTTCCTGCGCCATGAGGCTGGACGTGAATCCAGCGACAAGCATGGTTGTTGAGAGCAGCGCCGCTTTGAGGAGCCGCATGGAAAGATGTTGCATTTTTCATGTCCTTTGAGAAAAAGTTTAAAACAGGCTTTAGGAACAAGGCATATTCAAACAGGCTTCAGAAAACGGTCTTAAGTATCGCTTGATGTTGACGGGCCGTCGCCAACATAACCAGTGTATCGGGCGTAAAGGCGGGTCACCTCATTCATGCGGCCTTCAACGGCATGGCCGAGTTCGAGGAACACACCATTGACGAGAAGATTGGCGAGGCTCGCCATTTGGGCGGAAGACTCCCAGAACAGATTAAATTCTGTCGGCACCACCAAAATATCGTCGGCGATTTGGCGGCCCCAATCGCAGAACGGGTCAGTGATCAAAATAACCGTCAGTCCTGCCCGCTTGGCATCATAGGCAAGAAGCTCAGCCATGCGGGAGTAACGCCGCGCCTCAAACAAGATGAGGCAGGGCGGATTGGTTTTGTCATTGGTGGCGGACGCCAGCACTTCGACGAAATTGCCGCCCGCCAAATCCACCAGATGTACGCGGTCACGCAAATATTGCAGTTGGTTGCAAAAAATTTGCGCCATGCCGCGCTCGGTCTGAAAGCCGGTTGCAAACACGGCGGGTGCATGCGCCAAACGCTTAACAATGTCAGTCCATTGTGGCGTGCGTGCGAGTTCATAAACAGCGACAAGTGCCGCCACTTCCAGCTTCAGGCTTTTGGCAAGTTCATCTTCGCCGGAGCGGGCGCGGTCTTCAAATTCACGCAACCGGTCTGCAATCAACCATGGCCGGTCGCCAATATCGTGGCTCAGATGGTCTTTAAGATCGCGGAGACTCTTATAACCAAGCGAACGGCAAAACCGTCCAACTGTGGCTTCAGAGACGCCGACTTTATTTGCAATACCGGCGGCGGTTTCAAACGGCAGGCGGTTCATTTCGCTTTGCATGTAAGCAGCAATTGCGCGGTCAGCCTTGCTGGCCCCGGTTAAATGCGCTGATAGCCTTTGGCGAACAGAACCCGTCATAAAACGTAGCCTCCCGAAAAATGAATATGTCATTAAACTTGCAAATAGCAAATTGATTCTATTTTTCTTGCAAATTATTTCAAACCAGCGCTTGTGGTCAAAGCGTGCGACGGTGGATAGAACCGGAGCTGCAAAGCGGGGACGCTCTTTATGCCGTATGATTATCTGGTAATTGGCGCAGGCATTTCCGGCACGGCAGCCGCCTGTGAACTGGCCGCCCATGGCACGGTGTTGCTGCTCGAAGCTGAAGCCAGCCCCGGCTACCATAGCACAGGCAGGTCGGCCGCTCTCTTCACTCCGCATTTTGGCCCCGCAAAAGTGCAAGCTATAAACCGCATCAGCCGCGCGTTTTTCGTGACACCGCCAAACGGTTTTTGTGACGGACCTCTGGTCACCCCGCGCGGGATGCTCACCATCGCAACGCCGGGTATGGAAGGTGCCTTGGCTGCCCATTTGGCGCTGTCTGCGCCGGGGCAGGAGATTGTCTCAATCAGCCCTGCCGAGGCTTTAGCAATGGCGCCCTTGCTGCGGCCCGAGCGCATTGTTGGCGCAACCTATGAGCCCGGCGTCATGGATATTGATGTGGCGCTTCTACACCAAAGCTATCTGCGGGGGTTTAAGCAGCGCGGCGGAACTTTGGTTTGTAGTGAACGCTTAGGTGCTCTTTCGCGGGCAAATGGTCATTGGCATGCAATCGCAGGTTCAAGTACTTATGAAGCTAAAATCATCATCAATGCGGCGGGCGCTTGGGCTGACCAAGTCGGGCAAATGGCAGGCGCAAAACCGATTGGCCTTGTTCCCAAACGCCGCACAGCCATTGTTGTCGATGCGCCAGAAGGCATCAATGTCAAAGCCATGCCCGCTGTCGATTTTGCCGGAGCTGACGCTTATTTCAAGCCGGATTCTGGCCGTGTAATGGCATCACCCGGTGATCAAACGCCGGTTGAACCCCAAGACATCCAGCCCGATGAATGGGATATGGCCGTGGTGGCCGATTGGCTGCAAACCGAAACCACAATCCAAATTCGCCGTATCGGCACCTCATGGGCCGGGCTTCGCTCATTTGTGGAAGATCAAAACCCTGTAGTGAAATTTGATCCAGACATTGAAGGCTTCTTCTGGCTGGCCGCGCAAGGCGGCTATGGCATTATGATGGCCCCTGCGCTGGCCCAAGCAGCAACGGGGCTGATTGTGGATGGAACTTTGCCGTCAGGGTTCGAAAAATTTACAAAAGAATAGCGCTTGGCAAATAGCGGCAGGAATGTATCAAAACGCCAATACGCTCTTTTCCAGTGCCCATTTCCAAAGATCATCTTAAAGACCCCAGCCGTCATATTGAAACGTCGTTCCCACTGCGCAGCGGTATCAAGGTGAATATGGCGGCGCTCAAGCGGCAAAGGCTGAGGTGATTTGGGCTCCAAGTTCAGTTGGTTCAGTGGCGCGTCCAATACTGACATATTTGAACCCCTGCCTCTCTGCCTCCTCTGGTTTATAGATGTTTCGCAAATCCACCAAAACCGGAGCAAGCATTGAGGCATGAATGCGTGCGAGATTAAGCGCACGAAACTCGTCCCATTCGGTTACGATAACCATAGCTTGAGCACCAGCTACGCAGGCATAAGGGTCGGCTGCATAGTGCACATTCTCGAGGATATGTTTTGCCTGTTCCATCCCTTGCGGGTCGTATGCCGTAATACGGGCACCGGCGTCTTGCAGCGTGCGGATAATGGTGAGCGAGGGGGCTTCGCGCATGTCATCTGTATTAGGTTTGAATGTAAGCCCGAGAATGGCAATATTCGCCCCTCTAACGGTTCCACCACAAGCCGCTATCACTTTGCGTCCCATGGCACGTTTTCGTTGATCATTGATCGAGGCAACCGCCTCCACAATCCGCATCGGCGCTTGGTAAGCCTGTGCTGTCTGGATCAAAGCAAGTGTGTCTTTGGGAAAGCATGATCCGCCATAGCCAGGTCCTGCATGCAGAAATTTAGAGCCAATCCGGTTATCGAGGCCCATGCCGCGCGCCACATCCTGCACGTCTGCGCCAACATGCTCACACAGATCTGCGATCTCATTGATAAAGGTAATCTTGGTCGCCAAAAAAGCGTTGGCAGCATATTTTGTAAGTTCTGCCGAACGCGGCGAGACATGAACAATCGGCTGCTTATTGAGGTAGAGCGGACTGTATATTTCTGCCATCACTTTCACTGCACGCTCACTATTGGTGCCAATGATAATGCGATCGGGCCTTTTGAAATCTTCAATTGCCGCACCTTCCCGCAGGAATTCCGGGTTTGATACGACTGCAAAATCAGCATCCGGCCTAAGTGAGCGGATCACACGCTCAACTTCATCACTGGTGCCGACAGGCACCGTAGATTTAGTGATAACCACCATAAATTTTGTTATTAGGGGCGCAACATCACGGGCTGCCTGATAGACATAGCTCAGATCAGCGAGACTGTCGCCGCGCCGTGCGGGTGTGCCTACAGCAATAAATATTGCTTCGGCGTCTTTCACCGCTGTCTTCAGATCAGTCGTGAAACTCAGGCATTTTTGCCGCATACCCCGGCTGACAAGAGCGTCCAATCCCGGCTCATAAATTGGCACTTTGCCATTGCGCAACGCTGCAATTTTAGTTTTATCTTTATCTGCAACAATGACCGTATGACCAAAATCGGCGAGGCATGCGCCAGAAACCAGGCCAACATATCCGGCACCTACAACGGCAATCTGCATCATAATTCCTTTCAGCAAGAGTAAACTCTGGCATGTCAGGAGGTTATATGTTGGCTATCACGCTATGCATCCTGCAAACGAATGAATGACCGCCTTACAAACTGCGGGGCAACTCTACGGTAACACTGAAATATGGTTGAGAAGTGCCACTAATTCAGATTGCCGGTTCGTCTCGGTCTTTGAAAATAACGCGGCCAAATGTGAACGGATTGTTGTCCTGCTGACCTTATTTTGGCGGGCTATTTCAAGCGGAGTTTGCCCGCTTGCCAAACGCATGGCCAATTGCACTTCTGCGCTTGTCAGACCGAACATTTGTTGAAGCCGGACCGGATTGGGATGTGATCCTGCTTTCCGGTTGAGCAACATGACAATCGAGACACCATCGCTGCCCACGACCGTATCATCACGTATAATAAGCGGCTTGCCGCCTTTATAGGGAATAACCACCCATGACACAGTGCCAGTTGTAAATTTGCAGGCAACCGGTGCCACCAATTGCCGGAATGCAGATGAAATAGCCTTTGTGGCGTCGCCAATGTTAGCTTCAACTTCCAATGCCAACCGTGCTGGTTCATTCCATTTTGTCGCATTCATCCTTTCATCCAGAACCAGGTAACCGAACCCGATACGCCCGAATACCGACATGATCGGTTCTACATTTTCTGATGGGTGAATTTCGGCAACGCGTTGGCGTAAAAACGGCGCCTGCGTCCTGTCAGTAATACGTCTGAGCGGATGATCAAATCTTCCTACCGGCAAGTTTCCAACAACGCCCGCACTGATATTTTCATAATTTCCTGTAGTCTCGGAATACGCCATGCTAACCCCCTGAAATACTTTCCTGCACTATTGATCCGCAAATATAATTGGAATTATTTTTGTTTTGCGCTCTGTGCTATTTTTATATTCAAAGAAAATTTGTATAAAATTCATGTCAATACGGTGCACAAAGCAAGACGAAATTTTCATCTTGCGGCCAATTAGAAATACTCTAATTGGTGTTTATGTTTGACAACATTTTATACAAAATTTACTTTGCCAGCTAACTATGAGCGTCATGTAAAAAATTGAAAATCCGCCATATGGTGTAGCAAGGTGTAAAAAGTATTACGACTTAAGCACTAGACCTAAAGATCTACATCCGTTGATTATGCTCATGAATTTCCATCGCGAACGAAGGATCCGGTTAGCGCTCGATTTTATACTTTATGACGCGACGTAATTAACACGGCTGCTTCAGTACGATTGCGTGCGCCTAAAGTGCGCATAATGGCTGCGACATGAATTTTGGCTGTGGCTTCGGCAATATGCAAATCTCGGGCAATTTCCTTATTTGAAACGCCCTCTGCCAATAAAATCATAACTTCAAGCTGTCGCGGGGTCAGACCTGAAATCTCATGGTCGACATCTTGATGCCTGTCAGACCAGCTGCGCTGCAATATCTGGTCGAGTTCATGGCTTGGAGCCAGCTCCGACATGACAGACGGGACGTAAATACGTCCCGCCAGAATGTCTGAAACGGCACTGGCAATATCTGCTTCAGGTTGTGATTTGACAATAAAGCCGTGAAGTCCGGCCGACAACGCCGCAACAATTTCGGAGCGTGACTTTGAAGATGACAGGGCAACAAATCGTGTTGCCGGATAATGTTTCACAATATCTCGCAGTGCATCCGGCCCTGAAAGCCCTGGAAGCGGGAGAGCAAAAATCCCAAGGTCGACGGGAGATTTTTCCGCAAGCAAACTAATGGCAAGATCTAAACTTGCGACGTCAAGAATCTCTAAATCTGAAAATCTTTCCTGAAGCACCCCGCGAAGTCCGCGGCGGCCCAAAGGATGTTCATCGACAATCATTACCCGGCGCAATTACAAAGCCCTCCCATGGTATTGAAAAAATCAGGGCCGGACATCGACGGATGATAACCGTTTTGCAGTTGTAAACTTGCGCAGCAAACACTCGCATATAGGCAGTATAATTTCACAATCGTCTGCTCCACGTGTTGTAGTGTGGAAGGGGTAGACTCAATAATTTTCAAAACAATTCGTAACCCATATACTATTTTTTTCTTCCATTCAAATGCATGACGACTGCGGTTTTACCTGCGCGTAAACCGTTTCCAGACAGTCGATTTTGACCGTCCGCATTAAATGCTGATGAAATGCGTCAAGAACGCTTCGCAGATTTAACTGCAAAATCAGCAACTTAAATGCACTGAACTGCACCATCAAACGGGCAGAATGCGGTAGGCAACAGGAGACCAATATGAAAGCTGTCATTCAATGTGGTGGAATGGGTACGCGGCTTCGGCCATATACATCAATATTGCCAAAGCCATTGATGCCAATCGGCTCCCGCCCGGTGTTAGAGCTGCTCTTGAAATGGTTGCGCCGTAACGGGATACAAGAAGTCTATATCACGACCGGCTACCTCGGACATTTGATACAAAGTTTTTGCGGCAACGGCTCGCAGTGGAATATCAATATTCACTACACGCAGGAGATGGAACCGCTGGGCACGATTGGCCCGCTTTCTCTCATTCGCGATGAACTCAACGAGCCTTTCATTGTGCTGAATGGCGATGTGCTGACAGATCTCAGCTTAAACGGTTTGATTGCATGTCACCGCACCAGCAAAGCCGCGCTGACCATCGCCACTTCGGTTCGTACAATCAAAATGGATTTTGGTGTCATCGACGAAGTTGCCAATACGGTCAAAGTATTCCGTGAAAAGCCAACGCTGTCACATCTGGTGAGCATGGGTATTTATTGCATGAACCCTGAAGTGTTGAAACTTGTGCCATCCGGTGTGCCTTTTGGATTTGATGATCTGATGCTTTTGATGGCCGACGAGGATGCCCCCGTCAATGTCTACAAACACACAGGTGTCTGGCTCGACATTGGCCGCGTCGATGACTTTCAGCATGCACAAGATATTTCTTGGGACGAACAATCCGTCACGAGACGGGTTGCTGAAGTTGCATGAAACAACCCGTGTAAATCGAACCGCCGGTATGCCTTTGTGCACATAAGCGCCGTTCAGACTTGATATGAGTTTGGGAGTTGAAGATGATTTTAGTAAGTTCGGCCATTTTAAACGGCGCAGAAAAGGCCATGCTGGCAAAGGTTATAGACAGCGGCTGGATTACAATGGGCGAGCGTGTGCTGGAGTTTGAAGCCGCTTTTGCCTCCATTCACGGTGCTGAAGACAGCGTTGCTGTGAGTTCCTGCACTGCTGGCCTTCACCTCATTTTGCATGCATTGGACATTGGGCCCGGAGACGAGGTGCTGGTTCCCTCAATGTCGTTTGTCGCAACAGCAAACTCGGTTCTTTACGTTGGTGCAAAGCCCGTTTTTGTTGATATCGAGTCTGCAGATATTCCACTAATGTCATTTCAGCAGGCGCAGGCCCTCTGCACTCCCAAAACCAAAGCAATTATCCTTGTTCACTTCGCAGGTTA
>JANMFT010000176.1:0-1644 GCA_031374255.1 Limoniibacter sp.
GGTGGACATGGAAACCTTTGCGCACATGCGCGCCTGCAATTTTTTCAACATTCCACTGATTGCCCTTCGCGGCATTTCCGATGGCGCTGAAGAGTTGCAGCACTATGGCAGTTGGGCGGAAGCTCTGCCTGCGCTTGATAAGCATTTGGCGAGTGCGGTGGATTTGGTGCTCGCGCAGGTTTAAGTAAGACCCTCCCCAACCCCTCCCGCAGGGGGAGGGGCTTTAGCATAGTGTTTAAATTATTTTTCTTTTAAGCTCAGTTAAACGCAAACGCATTAAAAGCGCAGTTCTAAGCCCCTCACCCTGCGGGAGGGGTTGGGGAGGGTCTTCATTGAAAACTGGAAATCTTTTGGCGGCCAAGAGAATTTTCAATGAGGTTGCACCACAATAAGACTCGCACTAAACCCCCGCCATGACAGCACAACACGACACTCTTCTTATCATCGATTTTGGCTCACAGGTCACCCAGCTCATCGCCCGGCGGGTTCGGGAAACCGGAATATATTGCGAAATCCATCCCTATCAAAACGCAGAATCCGCATTTGCCAAACTAGCACCCAAAGCTGTGATCCTGTCGGGCGGGCCGGATTCAGTTACGCGCGAAGGTTCACCCCGTGCGCCGCAAGCAGTGTTTGATGCCGGCGTTCCAATCCTCGCGATTTGCTACGGTCAGCAAACAACAGCCGTTCAATTGGGCGGTATTGTTGAGGGCGGTCATGCTGCTGAATTTGGCCGCGCAGACATAGACATAATTGCGCCGAGCGCACTGTTTGATGGTTTTTGGAACGTCAGCTCAAGCTACCCAGTTTGGATGAGCCACGGCGACCGCGTAACGAAATTGCCAGATGGCTTTACAGTAAAAGCCACCAGCCCGAACGCACCGTTTGCGATTGCGTCAGATGAAAAGCGCCGCATTTACACCACCATGTTTCACCCCGAAGTCGTGCATACGCCTGACGGCGCAAAACTTCTCAAAACATTTGTGCATGATATTGCAGGTCTGAAACCGGATTGGTCGATGGCGGGTTATCGTGCCGAGATGATCGAGAAAATCCGCAACCAAGTTGGCAATGGCCGCGTTTTGTGCGCTCTGTCAGGCGGAGTGGATTCCTCGGTTGCCGCGCTGCTGATCCATGAAGCCATTGGCGACAGGCTCACTTGTGTATTGGTTGATCATGGCCTGATGCGTAAGGGTGAAGCCGCTGCCGTCGTCGCCATGTTTCGCGAAAGCTATAATTTGCACCTCGTGCATATTGACGCGTCCGATATGTTTATCAACGCGCTTGAAGGCGTTGCCGACCCTGAGGTGAAACGCAAAACCATTGGCAAATTGTTCATCGATGTGTTTGAGGCAGAAGCTAAGAAAATTTCTGCCGATGGCCGCGGCGATTTCAAATTTCTCGCCCAGGGAACGCTATATCCTGACGTGATTGAAAGCGTGTCGTTTTCCGGCGGACCATCGGTGACAATCAAATCGCACCATAATGTCGGCGGTCTACCCGCGCGGATGAACATGGCGCTGGTCGAGCCGCTGCGTGAATTGTTCAAAGATGAAGTGCGCGCGCTTGGCCGCGAACTTGGCCTGCCCGATCATTTCATTGGCCGCCACCCGTTCCCTGGGCCGGGCCTTGCCATCCGTGTGC
>JANMFT010000207.1:0-3121 GCA_031374255.1 Limoniibacter sp.
CTTTGGGTTCAAAATCAAAACCGATGGCTTCACCGCGCGGGTCACGCCGCAGAGCCTGCTGAAATGCCTGCTCCCAAGTGGTGCCGAGCCGCAAAACCTTTAGGCTGTTTTTGTCAGCAATATCCGCGCAAATTTGCTGGCTGATCCGCATCCGCACATGCTCGACGATGGGCTCGGGACGCTTTACGTGCGGCGCAACTTCCGCAATCGCTTCCAAAATCAAAGCCAAATTGCGCACTGAAACCTGCTCGGCCAACAATAGTTTTAAGATCGCTTGTATACCCGACAAACTTAAATGCTGTGGAGAAATTTCATCCAACAGCCTGTGATATTCCGGAGAGAGCCGGTCGAGCAAAGCCCGCACATCACCATAAGATAGCAGTTGCGCCAAGTTCCGCGACAGCGTTTCGCTGACGTGTGTTAGCAACACAGAGACATCTTCCACCGGCTCATAGCCAGCCTGCTTGGCTTGCGAACTATAGGCGAGCGGTATCACAGCCGCCTTCAAACCAAACGCCGGTTCAGTATATGGCTCATACGGCATATCCGGCGCGGAACGCTCGCCCAAAATTATCGTCAGTTCGCCAAGCGGCAGGCTTGCCCGCGCCACAGCAGAACCGTGCACACGCAGTTCATAATCTTTCGGCGGCAAATCCAAATCATCGCTCAGCGTGATTTCCGGCACGATAAACCCGAATTGCCGCGCAAAACGTTTGCGCATTTTGCCAACGCGGTTTGCCAATTCGCTATGATCAGACAACAACCGCGCCGAGAGTTGGCGGCCCAATGCCAATTCTATCTTAGGCATATCCAATGACGTCTTGATCGAGTCTTTTGTTTGCTGCTGCTCGTTTGTGGTTTTTGCCCGCGTGAGTGCCAGCGCCATATTTTCTGCAATCGCCGCCCGCTTGGGAATGATTGTAGCCGCGGCAAAACACGCCACCGCAAGCGTAATAAACGGCAACATCGGCAGACCCGGCATCACCGCCATCACCACCAATATACCGCCCGTTACATGCAATGCGCGTGGCGACGCGGATAATTGCGCGAAAAACGTTTCATGCGCAGCCCCAAGTGTTTGGCCTTTTGACACCAGCAAGCCCGCAGCCAGCGATGTGATCAACGCTGGAATTTGGCTCACCAGACCGTCGCCAACCGAAAGCTTGGTAAAGACGTCAGCTGCTTCGCCAACCGGCATATCGTAGCGCAAAACGCCAATGATAATGCCTCCAAAAATATTGATAAAAGTGATGATTAAACCAGCGACAGCATCGCCGCGCACAAACTTAGAAGCACCATCCATCGCGCCAAAAAATGCGCTTTCTTCTTCCAATTCACGGCGGCGCTTTTGTGCAATTTCGGTGGTGATCAAACCCGATGATAAATCGGCGTCAATCGCCATTTGCTTGCCGGGAATACCATCCAGCGTAAACCGTGCGCTGACCTCGGCAATACGCGTTGCGCCCTTCGAAATCACGATAAAGTTGATAATAATCAGAATTGCAAATACGATAAGGCCGATCACGAAATCGCCACCCATCATAAATTCGGCAAACGCTGCGATAACTTGTCCGGCGGCTTCTTCGCCTTCATGGCCATTGGCAAGAATGCCCCGCGTGGTGGCAATGTTGAGCGAGAGCCTGAGCATTGTGGTGATGAGGAGCACCAAAGGAAACGCTGAAAACTCCAGCGGGCGTTTGATCCACAGCGACACCATCAAAATAAGCAATGATAGCGAGAACGAAATCACCAAACCAAAATCAAGCAGCAGTGTTGGCAGCGGCAAAAACAAGATTGCCAGCATAGCTGCAATGCCAACGGCAAAGAAAATATCCTGATTGCCCGGCTTCTGAATGGCGGGCGCAGATGCATCGATTATGGTGCCTTTGGACATGGGCCGTTTAAGCCGCTGAGCCTTGCGCGAAAGTTATCAAAAACCGCTTTCAATACGGGCAAATACGAGATTGGTGAGCGATTGCAATTCGGCGCCCATCAAAGGTGCAGCCAACACAATGGCGACAAAAATTGCGATAATTTTTGGAACGAAAGTCAGCGTCATTTCCTGTACTTGGGTGAGGGCCTGCAACAGCGCTATCGCCAGTCCGATCACCATGGCCGCCAGCACGCCGGGCGCAGAAATCACCAGCACCGTCCACAGCGCCGCGCGCAACATATCAAGTGCGTCGATCTCGTTCATAGACTGATTGTTGAGCCGGGGCCGGGCCGCAAGATCGCGCCATTGTCGAGGCGGATATCCACCCCGTCAGCTTGGATCATCACCGCCTCAATGCGCCCGGTTTGAACAGCGTCCGTATAGGTCTTGCCTATCAAACTTCCCGCCTGATTCATTGAGCCTTGCGCGAGAAGCGCATCCAACCGGTCATTCATACGCAGCCCCTGCTCCACGTTTGAGAACGACGCCAATTGCGAAAAATATTCAGACGAATCCGTGGGCGATGTCGGATCTTGGTTGCGCATTTGCGCCACAAGCAAGCGCAAAAAGGAGTCGTAATCTACTGTCGCCTTTTCGGTGTTGGTTTGCGGCGGGCGCAAGCTGGTGGACTCTATATTTGTCGCGCTGATCATGCCGCTTTTCCTTCGCTTCGTTCATTCAAAATGCTGTCTTCATAACGATACAAAGCGCGCAGTTTTTTAAGCGCAGGGTATGGCTTGCCGCGCTGCACATCATGCTCAATATCCATCAAATCATTCAGCACATCGCGGTTGGAAAATGCCTGCATCAGGCCCGCCAACATACGCAGCGCCATCACTTTAGCGTTGGTGGCGGCTTCAGGTTCAACGAGTATGGTCTGCACTGCAAAATAAAGCTGGCGTAGCGGCGTGTTGGCATCTTCCGGTTGCAACAAATGCGTTCCGAGCAAAAATACGGCATCATTCAAAACCTCAATGCGCACTTTCCGGTCGGCGCGGATAACCGCACCATTAAGGAAAAGCCGGTCACCGGCCTTGAGCAGCAATGACAGCGATCCGTTCATTGCAGGCCACCCTGAATGATCTCGGTAATGTCGATTATATCGTCTGCAGCAGCGGCTTCACCGCCACGTAAATCCGCTAAACGCTTGAGCACATGGATACCAATTGAGATCAAATTAGCACGAAT
>JANMFT010000225.1:0-3284 GCA_031374255.1 Limoniibacter sp.
GCCGCCCGGCACCAAATCCTCGTTGGAGTTATTGGCCCGCCACGGGTTCACGACGGGGCCGTAATATGAGCTTTCATTGGAAGAACCCATCGCGAACTCATCCATATTGAGCTTGCCGAGCATCACTGCGCCAGCTGCCCACAAGTTGGAAGTCACGGTTGATTCGTATTCAGGCTTAAAGCCATCAAGAATATGGCTGGCAGCCTGCGTATGCACGCCATAAGTGCCAAACAAATCCTTGATGCCAAGCGGAATGCCTTCAAGAGCACCTGTGGTGCCCCGCGCCAAATTGACGTCCGCCCGCGCAGCCATATCCCGTGCCAAATCATGGGTGACGGTGATGTAAGCATTGAATTGTGCATTGGCGACGTCAATAGCGCTTAAATAAGCGTTGGTCAGTTCAACCGCTGTAAACTCTTTTCGGTTCAGCGCGTCACGGGCTTCGGCAATGGTCAGTTTGGTCAGGTCAGACATATCTATTCCAATAAAAACGGTGAACTAGAGCTTCACTCAATAACCTTCGGCACCATAAAGAAATTATCTGCGGTATCCTTGGTATTGGACGTTACTTCCGCGGCCTTATTGCCATCGGCAACAACGTCCTTACGCCACCGCATGGTTTGGTGCGTTACCGAGGTCATTGGCTCAACATCAGACACGTCAACTTCGCTAAGCTGCTCCACAAAACCCAAAATGCCATTCAACTCTCCGACCATGCGGACAGCATCAGCCTCTGGCACAGCGATGCGGGCAAGTTTTGCCACGCGCTTGACGGTTGCAAGATCTACAGACATCAGGAAACTCCGGCAGGACAGTCTTGGTCGCCTCTAACGCCTTGAATGCAACTGTGCAACGAAAACTGGCATCTGAAATACACCATGGCGCTTATCACAATCGATCAACTTCCAAATTTCCTTGAGGAGGGAGGCACGATTGCCGGGCTTGATCTTGGTACCAAAACGATTGGCGTTGCAGTATCGGATAGCGGGTTGGTTTTAGCGCACCCGCGCCAAGTTATCCGCCGCACCAAATTTACCAATGATGCCAGTGATTTGGTGAAACGATTTGAAGCAGAAAATGTAGCCGTCATCGTGATTGGCTACCCGTTAAATATGGATGGTTCAGAAGGCCCGCGCGCGCAATCGGTCAAAGCATTTGTGCGCAATTAT
Organism: Limoniibacter sp.; assembly: GCA_031374255.1. Taxonomy (GTDB): domain Bacteria; phylum Pseudomonadota; class Alphaproteobacteria; order Rhizobiales; family Rhizobiaceae; genus JALOTE01. The sequence continues at coordinate 1,170 of JANMFT010000225.1, forward strand.
GAAAAATTTGCATCCACACCATTTGTACTGTGGGATGAACGGCTTTCAACTGTGGCTGTCACACGGTCGATGATTGAAATGGATATGTCACGGGCCAAGCGTGCCGAAAAAGTCGATTCCGCCGCTGCTGCCTTTATTCTGCAGGGTGTATTGGACCGTCTGCAACGGTTGCGGTGACACGTTGCTGCAGCCGCGCTGCAAATCCACGTGATTTCCACCATCCAATAATGTCTTTGCGGCGTTTGAGTGCAAACAAAGCAGCAACGATGATCGTATCAACGACCAATGCTCTATAAACCAATGGCGGCAATGTGGCAGGGTCAACGCCGAGCATTTCACCGTAAATTCCAAACACCAAATCATACATTGCGCGGCTAAAGAAAAACGTGCCCATTGAATAATCTTGGGAGGCCATAACAAGCCAAGCGGCCAACCCGCCAACGGGCAGAACCCATAAAACCAAAAAATAGCGCATTATTGGTTGCCTCCGTTAAACGGTTTAACCGGAAAATGGGTGACATTGCTAGGCATTGAAATTTTGCTGTGAATTGGCCGCCCGCTCACACGTGATAAAAGCGAATTATGGGCGGCTCCAACGGCCATGCGTCTTGCAATTTCGCGGCTCTTGTCAGGTATTGCCCCTGGCTGTTTGCTCACAACCAATTGACGCGAAGCTGCAACTGAAGTTGCCAAAGCTGCGGTCAAAATTGCTGGTAGCGATGTGATGATGCCCAGATTGGCAAATGCGAGGCCGGCACAGGCAGACATCATGAAAATGGCCGCAGCGTAAGAATAGGCTTCAATTTCCCTAAATGCATCTTGATCAGAGATCATCAACGCGAGAATGGCCCAAACAAACAAAGCTGCAATAACCATCATAAGCACTGGCATAATTTGCAGTCCGCTAGCTTTGGAAAAAAGCAATTGAAAATCAACGGCTCCCGCCGGTGCGCCGTTCAGAATACCGTTCAGGCTTATATGAGCAAGGCCGCCAAAAGTGACGGCCCAAAACAGCAGGATCGGTATTGTAATTAAACGATGCATTTTCACTCACACTTTGTTATGCCCACACTCACCCGCCCGCATTCTAAGTGCAATGTAAACCATTTGTTAACCTTAACGCGTTTTCCAGTGCACGAGTACCCCGGTTTATGAGTGTCATTTTCTCCAGCATCCTGCCGATCTTTTTACTGATCATGGCCGGAACTGTGATCAAACGCGTTGCCATTGTGGATGATGCCGGCTGGCGCGGCCTCGACCAGTTGAGCTTCTTTATGCTCTACCCGGTGCTGCTCTTTGTCTCGATCATAAAGGCTGATTTCAGCAAAATTGCCGTATTTGATATTTTGGCGGTAATGAGCGCAAGTTGGCTTGTTATTGGGTTGGCTGTCGCTTTGATCGGGCCGTCCCTCATCCGTGCCAAGCTTATTGAGAGCTCTCAGTATTCATCGGTTTTTCAAACGACAATCCGTTGGAATGGTTTTATTGCGCTTGCAATCGCAGAGCGATTATTTGGTGTGCAGTCGATGGCGGTCATCGCGTTGGTGATGGCAGGGCTGGTTTTGCCTGTCAATTTGGCGGCAATTTACGTGGTGACAACCCATGCTAGCGGCCAAAAGCAAAGCATGGGTGCGGTTTTAAGGCGAATGGCTACCAACCCGATTGTGCTCGGCTGCGTGGCGGCATTGGTGTGGCGCGCAACCGGCCTCAAACTGTTTGAACCTATCATGACAACGCTGGATTTAATCAGCCGCGGTGCATTAGCCATGGGTTTGTTTGGTATTGGTGCCGGGCTGAGCGCGAGCGCGCTTTTGAAGTTTGATGCTGCTCATATTTTGCCCGTCATTCTTAAACTCTTTGCGTTGCCGCTTGTCGCCTATTTCGCTGTAACGGTCTCTGGTTTAGGCATAAATCTGCTGCCGACAATTATTTTGTGTTGCGCAGTTCCAACCGCCATGAACGGCTATGTCGTGGCCCGACAATTGGGCGGGGATGCTCCGCTTTATGCCGCAATCGTCACAACACAAACGCTGCTGTCGTTTTTCACCATTCCATTTTGGTTGATGATCACAGGTGTTTGAAACGGGCGGCTTGCTGAAAGTGGCACACGTGCCT
>JANMFT010000373.1:0-8524 GCA_031374255.1 Limoniibacter sp.
GCGGGGTGTAAAGCGGGTTGACGTTGACGACTGTGTAGCCTGCCTTGAGCACTGCCAACAATGATACTGGGTATTGCAGCACATTGGGCATCATCAGGGCCACACGGGCGCCTTTTTTCAGGCCCTTGGATTGCAAGTAGCCCGCAAGCTCCGTCGACTTATCGCCCAGCGCTCCATAAGACATTGACTTGCCCATGCAGGAAAACGCCTCACGCGTCGCAAAGCGCTTACAACTATCATCCAGCATTACCGCCAAACTATCATGGCTGAGCGCTGGCATTTCGTGCCCGATCATGGGTGAATAACTTTTTAGCCACGGCCGTGCCGAAGCTGCTGCTGCGTTTGTCATAATACCTCCCTTTGTTGCGGTTATTTTAAAGCGTATTTCCCAAGACGCTTCCCGCATTTCTATTTCGAACTTAGTGACAATTTTCTAAGCTGCAAGCGCGAACATTGCACACCTTGCAGCACTCCACATGCCTCGCCTATAAGGCGCAAAATTCAAATCCAATCCGGTGTCGAAAGGCTGTCCAGCCAGAATGATCGACGCGTAATTTCAGGTGTGCCATGGCAGGTCATTCACAATTTAAAAACATCATGCACCGTAAAGGCCGTCAGGATGCTTTGCGCTCAAAGATTTTCTCCAAACTCAGCCGCGAAATTACTGTGGCTGCCAAAATGGGCCTGCCGGATATTGCCATGAACGCCCGCCTTCGCCTCGCCGTTCAGAACGCCAAAGCCGAATCCATGCCGAAAGATAATATCCAGCGCGCCATCAATAAAGCGGCGGAAGCCGGCGGCGAAAACTACGAGGAAATCCGCTATGAGGGCTATGGGCCCGGCGGTGTGGCCTTCATCATTGAAGTCTTGACTGACAACCGCAACCGTTCTGCGGCCAACGTTCGCGCCGCGTTCACCAAATCTGGCGGGGCCATGGGTGAGTCTGGTTCCGTAAGCTTTATGTTTGCCCGCGTCGGCGAAATTCTTTACCCTACCAAAGCTGGTTCTGCCGACAAAGTAATGGACGCTGCCATTGAAGCTGGCGCCGAAGACGTCACATCCGACGAAGACGGCCATACTATCTTCTGCGCATTCGAAGACATTGGCGACGTTTCCAAAACACTTGAAGTGAAACTTGGAGAAGCCGAATCCCTCAAAATTATCTGGAAGCCAAACGTTGGCACACCGGTTGAAGGCGACCGCGCTGAATCAGTGCTTAAACTCTTCAATATTTTTGAAGAAGATGACGATGTTCAGCAGGTGTTTGCAAACTTTGAGTTGGACGAGGCGACGTTGGCGAAAATGGCGGAAGAATAACACTGAATGAAAAGCCCGCCGGTCACTTAAGACCAACGGGCTTTTCCGAAACAAAACCAAATCTTAAATACCCAGATTGGCAAACCGGTTATTGAACTTCGTCACACGGCCGCCGCGGGTGATGGTCTGGGTAGAACCAGTCCATGCCGGATGGGTGGAAGGATCAATGTCGAGCGAAATGTTCGAACCGGCTTCACCATAGGTGGAGCGGGTCTCGTAAACAGCACCGCTTGGCAAAGTAACCGTGATTTTGTGGTAGTCCGGATGAATATTCTCGCGCATGCGCCTGTTCCTTTTATCTCACAAACAATTTGCCGCGCTGGTATTTGAGATTGCAGCTATTATTTACTTGAGGCTTGATGGGTGAACCGCGATAAGCCGCGTGGACCCACCGTGATGTTGGCGGTGCGATACATCATGGCCGCACACCGCGCAAGTGATTATGAGTGAGTGACCGATTGCGGCCATCGCCGGAATTTAAACCGGCATAACAGGACTTGAATACATGGCCGATGCAACTGGCAAAGACGCTAACAAAAAAAGTAAGAACGGTTTGACACCACTCTTAAGCCTTATCCCATACGTGCTGCACTATCGCGCGCAAGTCATTGCCGCTTTGATCTTTTTGGTATTGGCGGCACTCACAACATTGGTACTGCCACTGGCTGTACGGCGCGTGATCGATAGCGGGTTTACCACAGCCGATTCTGGTTTGGTAAATTCCTATTTTGCAGTTCTTGCGGGCGTTGCACTCCTTTTGGCGTTTTTCTCATCCCTACGGTTTTATTTTGTGACCTGGCTTGGCGAAGCCGTAGTGTCAGATTTGCGGAGCGCCGTGTTTGAGCGCGTCACAAAACTGTCGCCCTCGTTTTTTGATACTGCCCAATCCGGTGAGATCGTTTCGCGGTTGGCATCGGACACCGCGCAGCTCAAATCTGTCATGGGTTCGTCTGCCTCGTTTGCATTGCGCAATATGATTATGGGCATCGGCTCTGTAGGCGCGATGGCATTCACCAGCCCCAAACTTGCGGCCATCACGCTCGGCGTTATTCCGCTGATTGCCGGCCCGCTCATTTTTTATGGCCGCGCCGTACGGAAACGTTCGCGTTTGGCGCAAGACCGGTTGGCTGATGCAACAGCCTATGCCACTGAGCAAATCGGCGCCGTGCGCACGCTTCAAGCCTTCACAAATGAGGGCCTCGTCAATAAGCGCTATTCAAACGCGGTAACAGAATCTTTGAATGCCATCCGCGACAGCATCAAGTCGCGCTCTACGCTGACGTTTTTTGCGATTTCGATTTCGTTTTCATCGATTGTCGGCGTGCTTTGGGTCGGCTCGCGCGATGTGATGACCGGCGTTATGACGGCGGGCACGCTCAGCCAGTTTCTGCTTTATGCGGTTATTGCGGCGGGTGCCGTGGGCGCATTGTCGGAGTTTTGGAATGAGATCAACCAGGCCGCCGGTGCCACCGAACGTTTGGTGGAACTCACAGAAATCATCCCCGATGTGCGCGAGCCAGCAAAACCTGTTCCCCTGCCCATGCCCCCATTGGGCACAGTGAGTTTCGAGAACGTGTCGTTCGCCTATCCGGCACGGCCCGAACGCACGGTTTTGCACGGGTTGAACTTTAAAATTAAGGCCGGTGAAACCGTAGCCTTTGTTGGCCTTTCAGGCGCAGGTAAATCCACTTTATTTGCGCTGATGCTGAGGTTCTATGACCCGTCATCAGGCCGCATTTTGATTGATGGCGTGGATGCACGCCAAGCGTCCTTGAAACCGCTGCGCGAGCGTATGGCTTTTGTGGCGCAGGATGTAACTGTATTCTCATCATCAGTTGCTGATAACATCGCTTTTGGTCGCCCGGGCGCCTCGCAATCCGAGATTGAAGCTGCTGCAGCTGCCGCCTATGCGACATCATTTATTGAAGCCCTGCCTGAGGGCTATAACACGCTACTTGGTGAGCGAGGTGTGACGCTCTCCGGAGGGCAGCGCCAGCGGATTGCCATTGCCCGTGCCATACTGCGCGATGCACCGATTTTGTTGCTCGACGAGGCAACATCCGCCCTTGATGCCGAAAGCGAAACCGCTGTTCAAAATGCGATAGATGACCTGTCCCGCAACCGCACGACTTTGATCATTGCCCACCGGCTGGCAACAATTCTCAAAGCGGATCGTATCCTTGTGATGGATGGCGGCCAGATTTTTGAAGAGGGCAACCACCAAAGCCTTGTTGCAGCGGGCGGCGTCTATGCACGCCTTGCACGATTGCAATTTGAAGATGGCAGTTCAGCGTTTGCAAAGGCTGCGGAGTGAAATGCCACCCGCACTGGCCAAAGCACTGCAACTTGTAGCGCAAAATGGCGCACAAATTGAGGGCGATTGGTGGATCATAGGATCAACCGCTGCTCTGCTGGCTGGTATTGAAGGTTTCATTCCTGATGATGTTGATTTGTTTGGCAGCACGAACGTTATGACGGCATTTGTTAAGTCATTTGGACTTGAGCCGGTTTCGTCTCCAAGCCATCACCAATTTAAATCAACGCCCTATCAGCGCATTAAGCTTCTTGATGCTACGCCGATTGAGGTCATGGGCGGGTTGGAAATTTCCACGGGCGGGGATTGGAACCGTTTGGATTTGAAAACACGGTTGCCTGTTTCAGGCTTTGGCGCGCCGCTTTGGATACCATCAATTAAAGAGCAAATTGCAGTTTTTGAATTGTTTGGGCGACCGAAGGATTTGGCAAAAGCGGAGATATTACGCCGTTATTTGAACAAACTCCCTCTCCGTAACTTCGTGACACCTCTTCCCCTTTGAAGAAAAAGGGGAGAGGAAAGAAGTGAAAGCACATTCAATAATCAACTCAAATCATCTTGGAATTTCCTCTCCCCTATTCTGCATGGGGGAGAGGTGTCGCGAAGTGACGGAGAGGGGGCCTCTTAAATTACTTTGAAAGCGCGGCTTTGGCGGCCAACCAACCCAGACCCAAACTTGCAATCACATTCCAGCCGGCAAACGACAGGCCAAGCACCCGCAGTGCAGCCTCAGTGCAGGATGGCGGTTTGATCGTATCAATCGCCTCCAACAGATTGCCGCCGGTTGGCGCGGCAACGGTCACGGCACAATCGGCGGGGCCTTCCCAAAAGCCCCACTCCACACCGGCGTGAAATCCGCCAAGCAGAACGCCATAGGCCATCAAAATTGCACCAATCGCAAAGCACGCGCGGGTGACATAAGCGGGCGCAGCAACAGCCCAAAACACAAACCCGGCCAGCATCAGCGGTGCGCCAACATAATATGGCGTTCGCTGTTCAAGACAGAGTTTGCACGGAATATAGCCGCCTATGTGTTGAAAGCCGAGCGCAATACCAACCGTTGCCGCCATCAGTACGGCAACCATCAAACCCAGTTGGGCGTTGGGCTTTGAAACCGGCATGGTAAAATTGGGAAGCATAATGGCATTCAACCTTAAAACTCAATGCAACCATTTGTAGAGTAAATAGGCCGCAATCAAGGCCCCTGCCCCCAATGCGGCCAGCAAGCCCAAACGTTTCTCAATAAACTCGCGGATTGGCTCGCCATAGCGTTTGAGCAGCCATGCCAAAGCGAAAAATCGTGCACCACGTGCCACAATACAGGCCGCAATGAAAATCCAGATATTGATGCCTGCAACACCCGATAAAATCGTCACCACTTTAATCGGCGGCAAATGGGCTAGGCCCGACGTCACCAGAAACAGCAGCAACGTCTCTGTCGTCATAGAAGCAAGCATCGCGTTAAACGTGTCGAGCTTGCCGTAAAATTGTAAAATCGGGCTTGCGATGGCAGCGAAGGCAAAATGGCCGAGCAACCATCCCGCAATGCCGCCCAAAACCGAAAATGTGGTCGCGCCAAACGCATAGCGGTAGGCCCGGTCAGGCCGCGCTAAAACCATCGGCAAGTACAGGACATCGGCTGGTACCAGAAACACCGAGCTTTCAACAAAAGCGATGACATAAAGCCAAGCCTCTGCGGTTTTGCGCGCGGCAAGTGACATTGTCCAATCGTAAAGGCGGCGCAGCATGGTCGTTCCCCTCACATAATCCGGCGGCAACTTCATGCTTTATGAAAGGTTAAAACTCTGCCAATTGTGTTTTGCTTTTAGGCTTGAAACCATTTTCGATGCGGTCTAAACGCTGCCATGCGAATACAGACGTAATGCTTTTGCGGGCGTGGTGGAACTGGTAGACGCGCGGGACTCAAAATCCCGTTCCGCAAGGAGTGTCGGTTCGATTCCGACCGCCCGCACCACCTTCACAGATTATTCCGGCACATAATTTGGCACTATTTTGCGGAGTGTATCAATGGCTGCTGCTTCGTTGCTGCAATCACAATGATATTTTAATTCTGCCATTAATTGTTTCAATTGGTCTGGTTTAACGGTTTCTGGCGAAATCATAGAATATCCGTGCGTTTCAACATGCTCGACATGCTCGCGCTCGCTGTAAAGTTCCTCGTTGAGTTTCTCACCCGCCCGCAAGCCAACAATACTAATGTCGATTTTTTTATCGCGCGGTAGTCCGGCCAATTGGATCATGCGTTTGGCAAGATCTATAATCTTGACCGGATGCCCCATATCCAGAACCAGAATTTTACCCCGTTGATGCGCCCATAGCTCGTCTTGAGCCGACGCTTGCAAAACAAGACGTGAAGCCTCCGGTATGGTCATAAAAAAACGCGTCATATCAGGATGCGTCACAGTCACGGGCCCGCCTTCATCAATTTGCTTTTGAAAAAGTGGCACAACCGAGCCGCTGGAACCAAGGACGTTGCCGAAACGCACAGCAACAAAATGTGTCTGACTGGTCACATCTTTCATTTGACAATATGTTTCTGCGGCACGTTTTGATGCGCCCATAATATTTGCCGGGTTGACGGCTTTGTCGGTTGAAATCAACACAAACATTCGCACACCATGCGCAGCACTCATATCTGCCAGAGCAGCAGTGCCAAGCACATTTGTTTTGATACCTTCAAGCCTGTTGGCTTCAACCAGCGGCACGTGCTTTAGCGCTGCTGAATGGAAAACCAGCGTCGGTTTGTTTGTTTCAAACAACACCTCCAAACGCTTATCGTCTTTCACATCACCAATAAAGCTGGACACGCGCACATTTGGAAATGCTTTCGCCAATTCCATCTCAATCTGGTAGAGATTATGTTCGTTGTTTTCATACAAAATCAGATGACGTGGCCCGAACGACGCAATTTGGCGGCATAATTCAGAACCGATCGAGCCGCCCGCACCCGTCACCAGAACAAGCTGATTATTGATCAAATCTGCGATGGATTTTGCATCAATTTTATTTTCCGGCCGTCCTAAAATATCTTGCAGGCGAATAGGCGCCGGCCGGTAACTATTATCATCAATATCAATTGAGTTGCCCAAAACGCTGGGAACACGCAGCACCTTCAAATCGGCCTCACGGCAGCGGTCGAATATATTGGCAACACGGTCGGAATGCGTATCAGGGTTTGTGATGACTAGAGCGCTGATCGTTACACCGCTGCTCTGTGCGTTTGCAACAATTTCAGAAATTGAATCGGGAGTGCCAAGTACGCGTTTACCTTGAATTTCTCTGAGTGCATTGTCAGCAGTTTCTGAAATAATGCCCACGATAGAATGATCATTACCTTCATGATGCCGCACCGCGCGGATATACTGATCTGTTGAATCACTCATCGGGTATAGCAGCACGTATGGCGTATTTCCGTTCAGTGACTTACGCGAGCCGAATGGGCTGATCTCGCGAAAAATCCGGTAGGCAATCCGCCCGGCAGATAGAAAAAACATGGTTAAAAACCAAGTCAATACGAGACCGGCGCGCGATAATTGTTCGCCCCGCGTAAACATGAAAATCAAAAGCGTAAAAACAACAATCGTAACGGTTGCCGCTTTAATAATAGCAACAAGATCGTGCAGTGACGCATAACGCCAGACGCCGCGGTTGAGACCGAAGAAATAATTTGAGGCAATACCAACACACAAAAACAGGATCGACTGATAAAAATATTGCCGCGAAGCCAATATGAACAAGCCGGACATGAGTGTGTTTGCTGAAATATAGGCAACCAGCAAAACAATAGCATCATGCACAATTGCAGCTTTGCGGAGTGATATTGGATTAAATGACTTCAACACGGTGTCCATTTAAGCGGGAAAAATCATTTTGTATTAAAAGAAGACACAAACCCGAATGCTCTGATTCCGCTTTGCCATAACTGCAAAAGCCGTTCAACCCCGACAATATGGCAGCACTGTAAAGGTGGGATGGTTTGAAAAATATGCAACACGTGTTGCTATCAATTGATATTGGCGACTTACCAAAATTTTAGATAGATAGCTGGTTACAACTACCGCTAATGTTCAGGATCAATCCGCGTGAGTCTTCGCGTTCTTCATGTTTTCAAAACTTACAAGCCGGATACCTTTGGCGGCATTGAGCGGGTCATTCATAATTTATGTATCAGCACAAAGCCGCTTGGCATTTCGTCCACGGTTTTCACGCTCAGCCCCAATCCGCCCGCGGCCCCGGTCACCGCTGACGGCTACACCGTGCATGCGGTAAAGCGCGATTTTTCATGGCGTTCGACAGACATCTCATTTTCGGCATTTTCAAAATTCAATGAACTCGCACGTGAAGCCGACATCGTTCATTACCAGTTTCCATGGCCTTGGATGGATGTGCTGCATTTCGCGATCCACCACGGCAAACCTTCCATCGTTTCATACCAGTCAGATATTGTTGCGCAGCGGATTTTGGGCAAAATTTACCGCCCGCTCATGCATAAATTTCTTGGCAGTATGGACGCCATCGTAGCGACCTCACCTGAATATCTGCGCACGAGCAAGGTTCTACAAAACTACAAAGAAAAAACGTCCATCATCCCGATCGGCCTTGATGAAAGCCAATACCCCGAGGTGATTTCAGCCCGCCTTAAACATTATTCCGAGCGCTTCAAACGCCCGTTTTTCCTGTTTGTCGGCGTTATGCGTTATTACAAGGGCCTCGAATATTTGATTGACGCCGCGCCGAAAACCAACGCCGATATTGTGATTGTCGGTGCAGGTGACGCCCGTTTCGAACTGGAAACCCGGGCCAAATCCAAGGGCGTAAGCAATTTGCATTTCTTGGGTCCGGTCAACGATACAGATAAAATGGCGTTAATGG
>JANMFT010000255.1:0-5137 GCA_031374255.1 Limoniibacter sp.
CCGCCCCTTGTGCGGGAACCTAGGCTTTCTTGAAATCGCATCGGCACGTACAAGCCTTTAAAACAAGTCTAGGCCCCCGCACAAGAAAGAGGCGGGGGTGACTAATGACTTAACTATGTGGCTGATTGGAATACTAAAACAGCCCTTCAATAAGCCCCAGATCATTCAAATATATCTTCTCAGAAGACGGCACTTTGGGCAGGCCCGGCATCGTCATGATCTCACCGCAGATCACCACAATGAAACCGGCACCGGCGGACAGTCGCACTTCCCGCACTGGAACAGAATGGCCGGTTGGTGCACCTCGCAAGTTAGGATCAGTCGAAAACGAATATTGCGTTTTGGCAATACAAATCGGGAAGTGGCCGTAGCCCGCCTGCTCCCACGTTTTCAGTTGGTCGCGAATGGATTTATCAGCCAGTACTTCGTCAGCGTGATAAATGCGTTTGGCAATCGTCTCGATCTTTTGAAACAAAGGCATTTCATCGGGGTAAAGCGGCGCGAAGTTTGCAGCTCCACTTTCGGCAAGCTGAACAACCTTATGCGCCAGTTCTTCAATACCGGCAGAACCAAGTGCCCAGTGTTTGCACAGAATTGCTTCTGCACCTTGTTCGGCAACATAGGCTTTTACTGCTGCGATTTCAGCGTCAGTGTCCGTGCCGAAGAAATTGATTGCCACCACCACCGGCACGCCGAAGGATTTAACGTTGGCAATATGACGGCCCAAATTCGGGCAGCCTTTTTTTACAGACTCTACATCTTCAGTGCCGAGGTTTTCTTTTTTCACGCCGCCATTCATTTTCATCGCGCGAACTGTCGCAACGATGACAGCGGCTGAGGGTGATAGACCAGCTTTGCGGCATTTAATATCGAAGAATTTTTCAGCGCCCAAATCTGCGCCGAATCCAGCTTCTGTCACCACATAGTCGCCAAGTTTCAGCGCGGTCGTTGTGGCAATCACCGAGTTGCAACCATGGGCGATGTTGGCAAACGGGCCGCCATGCACAAACGCCGGGTTGTTTTCCAGAGTTTGCACTATGTTAGGCTGCATCGCATCTTTAAGCAGCACCGTCATTGCGCCATCGGCCTTGATGTCGCGGCAATAGATCGGGGTTTTATCGCGGCGGTAGGCGACAACAATATCGCCAAGCCGTTTTTGCAAATCTTTCAGATCATTGGCGAGACATAGGATCGCCATCACTTCTGAGGCCACTGTAATGTCAAATCCGGTCTGGCGTGGGAAACCATTGGCAACGCCGCCAAGCGACACCACCATATCACGCAGCGCGCGGTCGTTCATATCCATCACGCGGCGCCACGTAACACGGCGCTCATCGATGGCGAGCTCATTGCCCCAATAAATATGGTTGTCGATCATCGCCGACAGTAAATTATGCGCAGACGTAATCGCGTGGAAGTCACCGGTGAAATGGAGGTTCATATCTTCCATCGGGACAATCTGAGACAGACCGCCGCCCGCAGCGCCGCCCTTCATGCCGAAGTTCGGCCCGAGCGATGCTTCGCGGATACAGACAATGGCTTTTTTACCGATGCGGTTTAGGCCATCACCCAAGCCAACAGTCGTGGTAGTTTTGCCTTCACCGGCTGGTGTGGGGTTAATCGCAGTTACGAGGATGAGTTTACCGTGCTTTTTACCAGCGAGGCTTTCAATAAAAGCTTGGCTGATTTTGGCCTTGTCGTGGCCGTAAGGCACCAAATGCTCGGACGGGATGCCAAGCTTAGCGCCAATCTCCATGATCGGCTTTTTATTGGCCGCGCGCGCAATTTCAATATCAGATTTAAAGTCGGCCATTTGGAATTTTCCCCGCAAACAGTGCATCGCATGTGCAGCTTTGTCGCAGCCTATGCAAGCGATTTGCGTTCGCGATGCCCTTCCGGTCAAGCCATCAACTTACAAAATTGCGACGTCGCAATTTAACCAGTTGCTCTTCTTTACCTATCAAGCACCGAGCGCATTTCCACAATGTTGGAGCGCACACGCAAAACATAAAATCCGATAGTCGCCAAATGCGTCGGCATGATCCATCCGCTTTCCTCACCATTGGAAATAATAAACGGCTGCACATTGAGTGAAGCGCGCAATTTCTGCTCCATTTTATCCCACAGAGGTCGGAGGCCGCGCGTTTCGATCACATCGTGAAAGTCTGCCGACGTAGCATGAAGAATGCCGTAATAAGCGTAAAGCTGGCCATAGGTGAACCAGAAGCGATCATCAGCACGGGTATCAAACCAACCCGCAGAATAATTATCCGAACGGTCGCGGAGGATGTCAGATGTTGAACCCATATCATTTGCTATGCGGTCAAGAAATTGCAGCAAATTATCGCCGCGCGCATTAAACGTGGCAGCGCAGCTCACCATTCGCGCATTGAAGGCAGCTAAATCTTTTTGTGCCTGACGGTAAAATGACGGTGTCGGCGTTTTGGGGCCAGGTGGACTAAAGCCAATATACCAGGTGGATTCATCAAACTGCAGCGCACCGCGCGCACTTTGCAGATCACCATCAACCTGCGACGTGCCGCGTACACGGCCAAGCGTATCAACCAGCTCAACCGTCGTGCGGCGCAAGGCTTGGTTCACACCGCGCTGGAACGAAGCTTTATTGTCCATGAACGGGGTGTGGTCCCAATCGACACCGAAAAGGCCTATTTTGTAGGCCAAGGTCGATGAAATCCACGCGTTTTGGTTGACATTAAAATCTATTAAATCTGAAGTCACTGTAACGATGGATGAGGCGCGGCAAGTGCCACCGGCGGCTGATCCGGCATTTGCCGTTGCGTCTGCACTTTCGTCATTTCCGGTGCCGGGCGCGGCAGGCACAAAATTATAAACGGTTGCGTAATCCGGGTTAAAGCCGTTCCAGCGCTGGGTCTGCCAGATGAATGCGCCATACCAAACCACGAGGCCGAGCAGCAGCCCGCCGACAACGCCGCGCACCATCCAGCCGCGCTGCGTGTACCATGACCCAACCCAAACGAACGGGCGCAGCAAAAACGAAATGACAAGGCCGATGCCCCGCCCGACAGCGGCAAACATTCTCGTCATAAAAGCAACAATCGGGTCAAGCATCGGGTGTTTCCTTGCCGAAATTACAATCCATAAAGGCGGGCACGAAGACCAGCTTTGTCTGATAGATAGAGGGCCTTCAGCGTCTCCACAATGTGCGCACGGTAATTGTCGTCTTGGCTCTCATAAAAATCATAGAAGCCCTCTTTGTTAAACACATACATCGACACAAAATCCGATGGCACATAATCGCTGATCAAACGGTTGGTCAGCCAGGCATCCACATGATCAGGCCGCGCCCGCACCGTCTGAAAGAGCAATTCCAACGGAATATCCTTGACGGAAAGCCGCCCTGTTTGCGCAATCGTGCGCCGCGCCGCCACCAAAAACGGATAGGCGCCATCGGCTTCAACCGCACGCGCATTGCGGTTCATCCAAGCCTGCAACCAAATCGCATCGATTTTTGAAAAGTCCGTTTGCGGCGCTTCTTTGGAAATAACTGAGCGCACGGCCATATCGGCGCGGTGCTCAAAATATTTGGATTGCGTCACCCAACTATCGCGCGGCAATTCAAGACGGCCGGAATTGGCCAAAAACTCAAACACCCGCACATCATCAGCCTTGTCGATATAACTCACCTGCCACGGCCTTGATTTCCGAAACCCCGGCGCAGACGGATCACAAATCACGGTCGAAAGTTTCTCATCCAAAAACACATAAAGCCCGCCAAAATGACTAGTCCAATAGGCGTCATGGCGGAACACTACTTTTTCAGGCACCAATGGATTTTCGCGAATATCGCCTGTAGCTTTGGCGAGCTCCACCATGCGGTTGAGCGCAGCATCATCACGCCAAAAATCCGGCTCACCGGTGAGCCGGTCAGCAAGATTGCGCAGCTCAGCCGCCTTATCGAGCAAGCCATCACCGGCCTGCATTTTAAACTGCACGTCTTCTATCGATAGCAAATCTTCAATCGAGCGCACTTCGGCAACGCTGTCTTCAATCTCGCCGTAAATAACATCGCGGATGGTCAGAGCATTGATAGCGCGGCGGTTGCCGGCAAAAAACTCATGCATCAATTGCGCGGTATTAGAAAACGCGGTGTGAACCACCGGCAATTCTTCTTGTGCAGGTGAAACGATGATAAACCGCCGGTTGACCTCAAGCGGATCAAGATAAAGCTCATCACCTAGAAACTTGGCAACTTCAGGCGAAAACCCGGTTTGATCGATGGAGAATTTTTCGAGCTTGACCGGCTTGAAGCCGAAGGCTTTGAGCGCGGTATTGTAACGCTCAATCAAATGAGGCTCGGAAATCTCCAGCAAGCGGCCATAGATAAGTTCGTTGTCGTAGAGGCGTTTCATGCATACGGCCCCAACACTTTGACACCTTCGGCGCGCGCTGATGCCGCCAGCGCTTTGTCCATGGTCGCTAAAGGCAAATTTCTGCGCAACGCCAGTTCCAAATAGGCTGCGTCATAGGCCGTGAGTTTGTGAAGATCACAGAGCGCTATCGTATTATGCCAAAACTGGTTGGCACTCTCACTGTCTGTTTCAATTGCAAACTCAGAGATGTCAGAAATAATTCCGTTTCGTTCCATTATCGAAAGTCTTCCACGCCTGACAGCAACAACCAGACTATTGGCAATTTCAGCCTTCCAATGAATGGGGGTCACTGCACCCTCATCTGCAAGCAATATACCTACATTTTGCAAAAGACTGGCATCTTCGTCTGGAAACTGAAGCGTGAGCATGGCTGATGAATCAATCACCATCGCCATTAACGGCGGCCCTCGCGCATAAATTCGATTGCTTCTGTGCTGCTAAGGGACAGTCTGCTTGCGCGTGCTTTCATGCGATCCAGCGCAGCGTGGGCACGCTCGCGCTGGCTTTGTGGATGAGCAATAGGTTGCAACTTTATCACAGGTTTACCGTGACGCGTTATGACAACATCCTCGCCTTTTTCGGCCCGTACCATCAACTCACTCAATCTGTTTTTAGTTTCCAATGTTCCGTAGTTTGCCATGTCCCACCTCATGCTTAGAAAAATACTCTGGCTACAATACGCTCAATTTATAGCCTTGTCACCACTTCCCATCCTTCTTCAGCCG
>JANMFT010000399.1:0-10079 GCA_031374255.1 Limoniibacter sp.
TGTCCGCAAGCGCGACGAGGAACGGCTTGAAGCGCAAATGGCGGGCGATATTTATTCGGGTCGCGATAAACTCCACACGAAACCGCAAACACCGGAACCTTTGATCCCACCTGCCCGCGAAGGCGTGCGCATTGATAAGGCTGCCAATTATGATGTGAAAATCGAGGCCGCTGAATGAACGCGGCTATCGACGACACCAAAGCCAAATTCGTCACCGGCTCCACAATGAAGCATGTGGTTTCCATGACGGTGACGGGATCCATCGGGTTGATTTCCGTATTTTTCGTTGATGCCCTAAACCTGCTTTACATCTCAATGCTGGGTAAAGAAGAACTTTCAGCATCCATCGGTTTTGCCAGCACTTTGCTGTTTTTTACAACCTCTGTTGCCATCGGATTGACAATCGGCACGAGTGCTTTGGTGGCGCGGGCTTTAGGGCGCGGTGATCGCGAAGCAGCAGCAAAAGCGGGCGGCGCAGCCTTGGTGTTGTCGGGTGTTATCGTGACCGCAGTAACGCTTCTTACGCTTCCGTTTTTATCGCCTCTTATCAGTTTTCTTGGTGCGACCGGCCGCACGCATGAATTGACTGTGAGCTATATGCAGTGGGTGCTGCCATCATCGCCACTCATTGCAATTGGCATGGGCGCATCGGGCATTTTGCGCGGTGTAGGCGATGCACGGCGGGCTATGATGATCACACTGATCGGTGCAATTATCGCCGCAATTCTCGACCCGATCTTGATTTTCGGGCTCGGGCTGGAACTCAAAGGCGCAGCAATTACGACCATTGTGTCTCGCGCCGCGATCTTAGTGGTCGGGCTCTATGGTGCATGGTTTGTGCATAGGCTGGTGAAAGTGGATAGCTTTGCCAACATTAAACAAGTCGCTGCACCTTTTTTCCGTATTGGTTTGCCCGCAATTTTAACGCAGCTCGCTACGCCTGTTGGCAATGCCTATGTGACCATTGAAATGGCGAAATTTGGTGATGATGCCGTTGCGGGGTGGGCCATTATCGGGCGGCTTGTGCCGGTGGTTTTTGGCGTCATTTTTGCATTGTCTGGTTCCGTCGGGCCGATTTTGGGCCAAAACTATGGCGCGAGACTTTATCACCGGCTTTATGAAACCATGCGCGATGCGCTGATTTTTACCGCAATTTACACGGTTTTAGCGTGGGCGCTGCTGGCGCTGCTTCACACCCAAGTCGCAAATCTGTTTGGTGCAACCGGCCTCACCGGCGAACTCGTAAACTTTTTCTGCCTGTTTGTGGCGGGCAGTTTTTTGTTCAACGGCGCTTTGTTTGTGGCCAATGCCGCCTTCAACAATCTCGGCTACCCGACACTTTCGACGGTATTTAATTGGGGCCGCGCGACGCTTGGCACCTTCCCGTTTGTGTGGGTTGGCGCGCATTATTATGGCGCAATCGGCATTATGGCTGGCTGGGGATTAGGCTCGGTCATTTTCGGAATTGCGGCCATCATCGCCTGCTTCCGCGTGATCGCTCAGATTGAGAAAAAAGGCGACAGCGGTGGTGGAAATGTGATGCCGGAACTGCCTTCAACCGCGCACTCACCATTCACATCAGCAAAGGCGGCGCTTTAGCTTAAGCCTTGGCATGCTTTGACATTTCAGCGTCAACGGCGATCTTCACCTCGTCGCGAAAGCCCTTGGTTTGATCAAGGATTTCTCTGATTTTTAAGAAATCCATGACGCGCCAGCTGTCAACTTTCGGGCGCAGAAAAATATCCGGCGCACCATGGCGGAGTTTTTCTGCAATGATGGTTTGCATCATTAGTTGGCTGGCGCCGAACAGAGCGTCAACCGGCGATGGCAATGCATTGGCAGGGCCGGATGGGCCGCCTACAACGTCAATCGCGATTGTAATATCGGCTTTGCCTTTCAGCACATCAAACGGCACAGGATTGGCGATGCCGCCGTCAATGAGCACGCGCCCTTGATGCATGATGGGGCGAAACAAAGCTGGGATGGCGGCTGAACCGGCCAATGCAGGCAATAACGGGCCGGTGCTGAAAACCGCCGGTTTTTGCGCATAATAATCTGTGGCAATCACAGTGAGCGGTATATTTAATTCTTCAAAACTTTGCGGCAATTGTTCTGGCAAAAACACTTTGAGCACCGATTCGAGATCAACACGGCCCGGCCCATTGAAACGGATTTGAACACCGCCAAGGCCCTTGGGACGCAGCTTCCAGAGCCGTGCCAAAAGCTCTCCGCGATTGCCGAGCGATTTGACCATAAATTCTAAGATGTCTTGCGCTTCCATACCGGCTGCAAAGCCTACCCCGATGATCGCGCCGATGGATGTGCCGGAAATTGCAACCGGTTTAACGCCCAGATCATCGAGCGCCAGCAACGCATGGATATGCGCCAGCCCGCGTGCACCGCCGCCGCCAAGGGCAAGAGCTATGGTGGGCGTGTTATTTGAAGACTTTGTTTTGGCAACGGCCATTTTTCTCAAAACCTATTTTGCAAATCGCATGAAACGCAAACTTGTGTCGCCATAGCGGCGTTCGTCTTCAAGCGCAAAGCTTACCGGCAAGGTGAAGGGCGAACTTGCCGCTTCTTCCAAAACACAAAACGCGCCGTTTGCCAGCCAACCACCTGTGGCGGCGCTCGCATATGCCGCTTCGCCCAAGCCTTTACCATAAGGCGGGTCGGCGAAAGCCAGAGTAAACGGCTCCATTGTCCCCACCGGCCCCATATCAGTGGCGTCGCGGCGCAGCAGGCGCGCTATGCCGGTCAGACCAAATGCTTCAATATTATCGCGTATAAGGCCCCTGCCCTCAACGCTGGTTTCGACAAAGAGCGCATGCGACGCACCGCGTGACAGCGCCTCCAAACCCAGTGCGCCGGTGCCGGCAAACATATCCAGCACGCGGATACCTGACCAATCATGGCCGAGCTGATTGATCAAAATGTTAAACAGGGATTCCCGCGCGCGGTCAGTTGTTGGCCTAATATCTTGCGTTTCCGGCGTCTTTAACGCCCGACCCCGAAATTTGCCGCCGACGATGCGCATAAATTAGCTTTTTGGCCCGCGATTGCCTGCGGGACGACCTCCAGATGGTCTTCCGCCTGAAGGCCTGCCGCCAGTTGGCCTCCCACCGGAAGGTTTTCCACCAAATGAAGGACGGCCGCTCGAAGGCTTTGCGCTATAAGGCTTATCGCTGCGGGGTTTGTCACCGTAAGGTTTGTCGCTTCTCGGCTTGTCACCTTGATATGGCTTGCGTTCAGGGTCGAATGGTTTTCGCTCGCCGGTGAATGGTTTGCGATCGGGATCAAACGGCTTGCGCTCACCGGTGTAGGGTTTTTTCTCACCAGTTTCATTGGGTTTTGCGCCAAACGATCTTGGCTTGCGATCACCATAAGGCTTGTCGCCAGTAGGCCGGTCGCCTTGTGCCTTAAATCCAAACGAGCGCGGTTTGCTGTCACCGTCGGCACTTGACCTGTCAGGGCGCGGACCATCAAACTTCGGTTTATCAAATCTAAGTCTTTCACCTTCAGGTCTTGGCGCGCGCGCCACCCATGGTTTGCGGTCACCATCGGGCGTGGTTTCGGCATCAGGGTTTTCTTGAAACGGTTTGCGCGGTTCAAACGGCTTATCGCCGAATTTTTTGTCACCAAACTTTTTGTCGCCATACGACTTATCACCGTAAGGCTTGGCCCCGAATGGTTTGGCTCCGAATGGTTTGGCTCCGAAAGATTTTGGCGCAAAAGGCTTATCGCCAAATTTCTTTTTACCGCTGAAGGCATTCGGCCTTGTGTCGCCATGTTCGGCGCGGCGAGCGTCCGCGCGGGCATCTTGTTCGGCGCGTTTGGCATTGCGAATGGCGCGTTCTGCGGCTTCAACTTCGCCCTTCGGCCCCAAAGGCCTTGCGCCCTTGGTCATCCACACATGGGCAGCGCGTTCGCGCGGAGCAAACCCTTTTTTAGCGCCGGGTTCTGCCGGGGCCTCGGCCTTGGCATTGTTGCGCTCGCGGCGGTCAGCATTGGTGAGGGGTTTCCTCTCACCGGGTTTGCGTTCCGTTGGCTTTTTGCCGCCTTTGCGGTCTGGCAATTCACCCAATGCATCAGTGGCAGCGCGCGGTTGATCAACAGGCGCATCAAAATCAGCACCGGACGCCGCAATCAAGCGTTCGCCCAACTGATCACGCAAGACGCGCCCGCGAATTTCGCGCACTTCGCCCTCGCCCATATCAGCCAAAAGAAACGGGCCGTATGACACGCGAATAAGGCGCGTGACTTCTAAGCCAAGTGCGCCGAGCACGTTTTTAATTTCGCGGTTTTTGCCTTCACGAAGGCCGATTGTGAGCCAGGCATTTGAGCCTTGGGTGCGGTCTATACTGGCTTCCATTGGCGCATAAATTACGCCTTCCACAACCATGCCTTCGGCGAGTTTCGCCATCGCATCTGCATCAGGTTCGCCATGCACGCGCACGCGGTATTTACGCAGCCAGCTGGTGGACGGCAGTTCCAGAACCCGCGCCAAACCGCCATCATTGGTAAGGATGAGTAGGCCCTCGGTGTTGATATCGAGCCGCCCGACGGTGACAACGCGCGGCAGTTCTTTTGGCAGCACATCAAAAATAGTTTGCCTGCCTTCGGGATCGCGGTTGGTGGTCACCGTGCCGCGCGGCTTATTGAACAACCAAAGCCGCGTGCGCTCGATCGGACTTAGCGCAACGCCGTCAATTTCTATGACATCATTTTCAGTAACATTGATCGCCGGGCTTGAAATGGTTTTGCCGTTGAGTTTAACGCGGCCCTCGGCAATCATCGCCTCGGCATCGCGGCGCGAAGCGGCACCGGCGCGGGCCATGCGTTTGGCGATGCGCTCGCCAGTGTCAGGGCCGACAGGCGTTGCCGGAGGGGCAATGCTGATCGTCTTTTTTGCCTTGGCGTCCACTTTCACCTTGCTGTCTGAGGCAATTTTGCCTTTGTCGTCCATGTGATATGCCTTTGATCAATATTTGAGCGGTGCGTAACAGAGGTTGCCCGATGGCGGTAGGGGAAAATGCGGGTGCAAAGCCGATTAGCGTGATGGATGCCGCTTTAGAGCAGGCAAGACAAGCGCAAACGCTCGGCGAAGTGCCAATAGGAGCAGTGATCACGCACCAAGGCGCAATTATCGCCCGCGCCGGAAACCGCACTAGAACGTTGAATGACCCTACCGCGCATGCTGAAATTTTGGCAATTCGTATGGCGTGTGAAATGCTCGGCTCACAGCGCATCGCAGACTGCGATCTTTATGTGACGCTTGAGCCTTGCGCCATGTGCGCCGGGGCAATCTCACACGCGCGTATTCGCAGGCTTTATTACGGAGCGCCCGATGAAAAGGGTGGTGCAGTGTCGAATGGCCCGCGTTTTTTTAACCAGCCGACATGTTTCCATGCACCTGATGTTTACGCGGGATTGGCAGAAACGGAGGCAGCTGAGTTGCTGCAAAAGTTCTTTAGAGCCTTGCGATAACCCTTACCAAGGCCAGAGATTGCGCAAGCTCCACGTGCTTTGGCCCTGAGCTAATTTCTTGCGGCGGGCTTCTTTTTTCTTTTCAGCCTCGCCGAGCTCGCCAACGGGGGCAGTGTCTGCTGGAACTTTAAGCGCAGCTGGCGGATCAGACAGGAAGCGGCGTTCTTTATAAGCGCCATCTTGAATAGCGCGACCGGCACGGAACCGCTCTGATTGTTCCTGTGGCGTTAAGGTTTTGGTTTGAACCTGGCCAAGGCCAGTATTTATAATCGGTGACTTATAATTGGGGTTACCGGCATTTGCCGTTGCCTCATCGCGCAAACGCTTGCGGCGCATTTCCGGCGTTTCAGGAAAAGCACCTTCCTGCTTGGTGATGCTTTCCTGCGGCTCCGGCAAGGCGGCTGTGCTTGCAGGCGCAATAATGCCGGGGCGCGGCTTATAATCAATCGGGTCTTTGGCAGCTGGTGTTACCGTCATGATACCGGCGATGTCTTCAATCAATTGAACGTCTGAGCGTGTACCGGTACCATAAGTCGGCGCGGATGTGCACGCCGAAAGGCCAATAAGTGCAGAAGCAATAATTCCGGAACGGATAAGTGCAGACATGAACAATCTCATTTGAACGCCGACGATGGGCCTTTATGCAGCAATACCGGCCAGATCATGGCAGGTTTATTATTTGAATGGTGGCTATAACCCGAAACTTAGCTTCCGGCAATTGCTCTAAATCAGAGGTTCAATTTGCCGGTCGCTTTCAATTCATTCAACGTCGCCGCATCACGTGCCGAAACATCCGGCCAATTGGGGTCGAGCCCGACATCATGCGTAATCCGCCAAGATCGCGCGCATTTTGTGCCTTTCGCCAAAACCGGTTCCACCGCAACATTTTTAACGTCACTCAGGCGGAAAGCCTGTTCAGGGCCGGGGCCAACCACCAACTTGGCATCAGACGTGATGCAGAGTTCGGCCAGATCAAGGCCACGAATAATCTCGAGTTCCGCGCCGCTCAGTTCAACGTGAATGATAGGGGCGGCCTCAAGCGACGAACCGATGCGTTTAGCGGCGCGTTCGATTTCCAATGCGCCTGTCACGACACGGCGGACATCGCGAATGAGCTCCCAGCGTTTGGCCAAAGCTGCATCATGCCAATCAATCGGCGTGGCGCGGAACTGTTCGAGATGGACAGAGGTTTTTTCGGGGTAACGCGACAGCCAGCTTTCTTCAGCGGTGAACGGCAGCATTGGCGCAAGCCACGTCACCAGCCGCTCAAAAATTTCGCGCAGCACATTCAATGAGGCACGACGACGAATGTTTGAAGGCGCATCACAATAAAGCGCATCTTTGCGGATATCGAAATAAAACGCCGATAAATCCGTGACACAAAAATCCATCAGCGCTTTGGTGATGCGCTTGAAGTCAAACGCGTCGTAGCCACTGCGCACAATCTGATCGAGTTCGGCGAGGCGGTGCAGCATCAGCCGCTCAAGTTCCGGCAAATCAGCATGCGCGACTATTTCGCCGGTATCATGGGCAAGCGTGCCGAGCATCCAGCGGATGGTGTTGCGGATTTTGCGGTAGCTGTCGATATTGGTCTGGAGAATGGTTTTGCCGAGGCGCAAATCTTCTTCATAGTCGGATGTCATCACCCAAAGCCGCAAAATGTCGGCTCCAGAATCTTTGATGACTTCTTGCGGCGTGACGACATTGCCCTTGGATTTCGACATTTTGGTGCCGTCTTCGGCCATGACAAAACCGTGGGTCAGGACGGCATCATAGGGCGCGCGGCCTCGGGTGCCTGCACTTTCCAGCAAGGATGAATGGAACCAGCCGCGATGCTGGTCTGAGCCTTCGAGATAAAGGTCGGCTGGCCATTTTAAATCTGGCCGCTGCTCCAAACAGAACGCATGGGTGGAGCCAGAATCAAACCAGACATCCAAAATGTCATTGATCTTTTGCCATTTATCCATGTCGTTGACGAAGCCATCGAGGAACCGCTCTTTGGCGCCATCGGCATACCAAGCGTCAGCGCCTTCAGTAGTGAAGGCATCCATGATGCGGGCGATCAGCGCTTCTGATTGGCCGAACTCCGGCCCGGGAATGACTTGGCCGGTGTCAATATGGCGGAACACCGAGATCGGCACACCCCAAGCACGCTGGCGTGACAACACCCAATCCGGGCGCTGCTCAATCATGGCGCGCAAGCGGTTCTGGCCGGACGCTGGCACAAAGCGCGTGGCTTCGATGGCGGCGAGGGCTGTAGCGCGGAGCGTGGCGCTATCGCTCTTATTCTCTCCCCTTGAGGGAGAGATGTCGCCATCTTCGGCGACAGAGAGGGGTGACTTTGCGGAGGCTGAAAGATTACCCCTCTTCTGTCGCTTCGCGACATCTTCTCCCGCAAGGGGAGAAGTCGAAGAAAGTGCACCCAAACCCTCAATCTCTTTATCCATAAACACAAACCATTGCGGTGTGTTGAGATAGATGATCGGTTTTTTGGAGCGCCATGAATGCGGATATTCATGTTTGATGCGGCCGCGCGCAAACAAATTACCAGTGGCGATCAGCGCCTTGATCACGCGCTCATTGGCATCGCCTTTTTTGCCCTTGTCATCGATAACACGGGCCGCACCGCCTTCGGCATCCGGGCCGAAACCCGGTGCGTCTTTGGTGTAATAGCCGTCTTTGCCGACGGGGAACGGGATGCTTGGGTCGATGCCGCGTGCTTCGAGCTCACGGGCGTTGCGTGTCCACACTTCAAAGTCATCGCGGCCATGGCTGGGCGCGGTGTGCACAAAGCCGGTGCCAGCGTCATCGGTGACATGATCGCCGTCGATGAGCGGGACGGGGAAGGAGTAGTCTTCCTCTGATCTCCCCACTTGGGGGGAGATGTCCGCTCCTTCGCGGACAGAGGGGGAACCTTGCTGAGCCGAAGAAAGAGCCCCCTCTGTCGGCTGCGCCGACATCTCCCCCTGAAAGGGAGAGATTGAAGAGGTGCTATATGCGGCGAGAGGGTGGGCGCAGGTCATGCCAATGAAATCGCCACTGACAACTGATCGTCGGCGAACAAACGTCATCTTTCCCTTGGCAAAAGCGTCTTCCGCCAGTTTATCTGCAAAGATTAGCTTCTCACCAGCCTGTGGGCCGAATGCATTTTCGGCATTCGTGATTTCATACAATCCGTACGAAATCCGCGATGAAAACGAAATCGCGCGGTTGCCCGGAATTGTCCAAGGGGTAGTAGTCCAGATGACGACAGATGCCTCAAGAAGGTCCGAGACTTTATCCTTGTGGCGCTCAACTTGACTTCCAAGATGTCCTGCCTGCGCTTCTTCAGAGGTGTCAGTTGTGATGGCTGCCTTCACGGGAAACTTCACCCAAACCGTATCGCTCTCTACCGTCTCATATTCAATTTCGGCTTCAGCAAGCGCGGTCTGTTCCACCACCGACCACATGATCGGTTTTGACCCGCGATAGAGCTGGCCGGATTTAGCAAACTTCATCAATTCGCCGGCAATAATAGCTTCGGCGCGGAAGTTCATGGTGAGATACGGGTTTTTGAAATCGCCCGTCACGCCAAGGCGCAAAAACTCTTCAGACTGCACACCGACCCAATGGGTGGCGAAATCGCGGCATTCTTTGCGGAATTCAGCCACCGGAATATCATCTTTATTCTGGCCTTTCGCGCGGTAGGCCTCTTCGATTTTCCATTCGATCGGCAGGCCGTGGCAATCCCAGCCGGGCACGTAATTGCTGTCATACCCGCGCATCTGGAACGAGCGCGTGATGACGTCTTTCAAGACTTTGTTGAGCGCATGGCCAATATGCAGATTGCCGTTGGCATAGGGCGGGCCGTCATGCAGCACATATTTTGGGCGGCCGGCAGCATCCTCGCGGAGGCGTTTGTATAAATCCATGTCCGCCCAGCGGGCAAGGATTTGCGGCTCCTTTTGCGGCAAGCCTGCGCGCATTGGAAAATCGGTTACCGGCAAAGCCAGCGTTTTGGAATAATCGATCGGTTCGCTCATGGCGTGCTCTTAGCAACGGACACGCTTAGAATAAAGATCAATAAACGCTATGATCCAGCCGTTCATAAATGATTTTGCGCATCGCCCATGTCATCAGGCCGGGTTCCAGCGAACCAAGCAAAGCGGCCACTTTATTGGGCAAACCGGGAATAGCGGTTTTGCGGCCCGCTTTTGCGGCAGCCAGAATCGTAGCAGCGGCAATCTCAGGCGCCATACGGGCCTTGGCGTTTGCATCTGTCGGGGCATGCCGCGCCGCGTGATCCGTTGCCAGCGGGCCGGGATAAGCGATGGTGACTGATGCGCCTTTTGCTTTGGCCGCCTTTCGTATGGATTTTCCGAATACCGCAAGCGCCGATTTGCTGGCCGCATAGGCCGCTGCGCCGGGGTAGCCGGTGAAATGCGACAATGACGAAATCAGAACAATATGGCCGCCTGTTTTGATGGCGCTGCTCGCCAACAAATGGCTCGCCAAAACCATCGGCGCTTCGGCATTAAGCGTAATCAATTTGAGCATGGCTTCAATTGGCAATTCCTCAAATTTGCCAGTGGCGCTGGCTCCGGCATTTAATA
>JANMFT010000401.1:0-3884 GCA_031374255.1 Limoniibacter sp.
TTCTTGCAATCGTCCGCCATGCAGTTCGTGATTTCTGCCGCCGGTGTTTTGATTTTCGCGGGCCTTACCGCCTACGACACGCAAGACATCAAGAACATGTATTACGAAGCTGACGATTCAGATTCGATGGGCAAAAAAGCCCTGATGGGTGCGCTTCGCCTCTACCTCGACTTCATCAACATGTTCATGTTCCTGTTGCAGTTTCTCGGTAACCGCGAATAATTCTGAACAACTGAAGTTGCATATAAGGCCGGATGGGAACATCCGGCCTCTTTTGTCTAGTGCGCTGAGGCAATTACTCTCAACGCATCAACTATTTCCCTCATGGTGAGGAGTGACTTTGCGCGTAGCGTAAAGGAGCCTCGAACCACGCACTTAATCTTGATCAACATTTTGCGTGGTTCGAGGCTTGCCATCGCTTTGCTCTGTCGCACTCCTTACCATGGGGGATATCGGTGCGAGCCGACAATAAGTTGCTTTGCGCTACCCCTCAAACGTTGCAATCACCGGCACATGATCGGACGGGCGTTCCCATCCCCTTGCTTCCCTGAAAAACTCAATGCCGGTTGAGACCGTCGCCAAATCATCGGCCACCCAAATATGGTCAAGCCGCCTTCCGCGATCATTGGCCGTCCAATCGGCTGATCTATAACTCCACCAAGAATAGAGTTTTTGCGGTTCAGGGTGATGGTGCCGCGCCAGATCCACCCAAGCACCATTTTTAATCAGTGCTTTCATTGTATCAGTTTCAACCGGGGTGTGGCTGACGACATCCAAAAGCTGCTTATGGCTCCAGACATCATGCTCATGCGGCGCAATATTCAAATCACCCACCAACACCGAACCCGGCGTCGCCGTGAACGGCTTCATTTCTTCGAGAAATGCCAGTTTATGGGCAAACTTCGGATTGATCGCCGGATTGGCTTCATCGCCGCCGGCCGGAACATAAAAATTATGGATTTGCACATCCCGCCCGCCAAGACTGTGGCCGGTTGCAATATGCCGGCAATCTTCCAGTCCGTAAAACTGGCGACGCTCTATGGCCACCAAGGGATGGCGCGATAAAGTTGCAACGCCATGATAGCCTTTTTGTCCGTGAACGGCTGCATGGGTATAGCCGATTGCTGCAAACGCTTTGAACGGAAACGCATCATCGGGACATTTGGTTTCCTGTAAGCACAGCACATCCGGCGAGAAGCGCTGCAAAAACTGCACTACCA
Organism: Limoniibacter sp.; assembly: GCA_031374255.1. Taxonomy (GTDB): domain Bacteria; phylum Pseudomonadota; class Alphaproteobacteria; order Rhizobiales; family Rhizobiaceae; genus JALOTE01. The sequence goes on from JANMFT010000401.1 coordinate 1,221, forward strand.
AATCAGCACGCAAGCGCACCGAGTTGATATTCCATGTGGCGATTGAGAATTTTTGGGTCATGAAAAATGGATTGCAGCGATTGCCAGAACCCGCAACCCGATTTGTGATTTCTCAGTGTTTGAGCACAGGAAATTTGACGTGTTGGCCATTTCAAAATTTAATCGTCATCCTCGCGAATGCGGGGATCCAGCTTTTGAACTTCCCTCTTGGAATGTAGCTGGATGCCCGACTTCGCGGGCATGACGACGGTAAGCGCATCGGTTTTTAAATCGCCTCACCCGCCAATAACCTCGGGCTGGTCGACGAAAGCCCAGCCGCTTCCCCAATAAAAAACTGCTTCAACCTTGGCAACCGGTCTACCAAACCCAATCCAACCGTGCGCGCCAACCGCAAAGCGGAACTATCATTTGAAAACAAGCGATTCAGCAAATCTGTCGTCACGCCCATCCGCACTGTGTCAAACCTCCGCCATTGCTCATAGCGCTCCAAGACTGCAAGCGAACCAAAGTCCTCACCTCGCCGTTGCGCTTCAACCACCACTTCAGCCAAAGCCGCCGCATCCTTAAAGCCCAAATTCAGGCCCTGCCCCGCAATCGGGTGAATGCCATGCGCGGCATCCCCCGCTAGCGCCAAACCGTCCCGCACAAAATCCCGTACGAGCGTCAAACCCAAAGGATAAGACTTGGGCTTGCCCTCAAATGTCAGCGCGCCAAGTTTGAGCCCAAAGCGCTGCTCAAGTTCGGCTTCAAATATAAACGGGTCTTCATTCAAAATCCGTTCCGCATCCTTAGCGGACTCGGTCCACACGATCGAAGACCGGTTGCCCGCCAGTGGCAATGTCGCAAACGGCCCTGCGGGTAAAAAATGTTCTTCGGCTCGGCCTTCATGCGGGCGCTCATGAGCGACGGTTCCGACAATTGCGGTTTGGCCATACTCAATATGCGTGGCCTTAATTCCAGCTGCCTCGCGCAAAGTCGACTTGACGCCATCACACGCAATCACAAGGCGGCAGGTCAGGGGGTGGCCATTTTTGAGCGTGAGCTTTGAAATGCCATGCTCACGGGCAAAGCCAATTGCCGCAATCCCTTGCTTAACCTGCAACCCGATCTCAGCAGCTTTGGCGCGCAATTCCCGCACCATTGCCACATTGGCAACCATGCGCGCAAACGGTTCACCGGGTTCAGCTTCACCACCAAACGTCAAAAACACCGGCCTCACAGGATCGGCGGTTCTACTGTCGGTGACAATCATTTCGGTGATCGGCTGGCTTTCCGCTTCAATAGCTTCCCAGACACTGAGCTGGTCCAACATCCGCACTGCCGCCGCCGCTACAGCCGAAGCACGGGTATCATTCTTCCAAACACCCTCGGGTGCAGCATCAATCACCAGCACATCCAAATGCGGTGCAGCCTGCTTGATTGAAACTGCGGTCGCCAGGCCGATATAACCGGCGCCGGAAATGATAATATCGTGGTCTGCCATGGCAAACTCCTTTGTGCTTTAACTATCAATCAGCGGCTCAAAACAAAACAGGCCACTTCGTCGCGTAATTTTGGCCGCGTATCTCTCACGCAAATCTCTTAAATCAGTGCTGGTTATGTGAAGCCATCGCGCCTATATCATGATTGCGGTCTGCGCTTCCCGGCAGAAGACTTTTTCCCCGGGGCCATACGATTCCAAAGGGAGCTGTCCCTGCCTCGGGCCGTGGCCTTGGGCACACGGCGCCCACCTACCTAGTAGGTTCCCGGGATCGCATCTTCACCGGTTGTCGTGGATCGCACTTCTTTGTTGGTTTCATGTCTTGCGCTTCACATCAAACAAGTTTGATGCTCAACGTGAGCCTGAAACTTGAGAACGCAGTGGGCTATGGATTCACGTGAAACAAAACGCTCGCTCCGTGAAGAGGCCCTTGCTCGCCGTGATGCTCTTGAAATGGAAGTGCGGATCGACAGAGCTTGGCTGATGGCGGGCTATGCCGCAGAAATCGCATTTAATCCCGGCACTATCATTTCCGGGTTTCTGCCGATCCGCTCTGAAATCGATGCCCGCCCAATGATGGCTGAACTCAGAAAAATGGGTGCGCAATTATGTCTGCCAGCTGTCGTTTCTAAAACTGAAATCACTTTCCGCAGGTTTGACCGTCAAGGCGAATTGATACCCGCCGGTTTTGGCACACTCGCCCCGCCCAAAGATGCACCCGTTCTTGATCCCCAAATCATGCTGGTTCCATTGTCGGCGTTTGATGCGCGCGGGCATCGCATCGGCTATGGCGCAGGGCACTATGACCGCGCGATTGCCAAGCTGATTGATAAAGGAATGGCTCCACGTTTGATCGGCCTTGGCTTTGATTGCCAGCGTGTGATGCATGTGCCGGATGAGGCCCATGATATGCCGCTCGAGGCCATCATTACCGAGAGTGGCTTGCATCGCTTTCCGCTTCAAGGCTAAGCCGGAAATGCAAATTAACAGGCTGTCTCCAATATGCGATTTCTTTTCCTTGGCGATATGGTGGGCCGTGTGGGCCGCGTTGCAGTTTACGACCGGCTTCCAGCTCTCATCGACGCTTGGAAATTGGATTGCGTGGTGGTCAACGGCGAAAACGCGGCGGGCGGCTTTGGCATCACCTACGATATTTTCAAGGAAACCATTGCCGCGGGAGCCGA
>JANMFT010000436.1:0-1504 GCA_031374255.1 Limoniibacter sp.
CTTTTCGCGATTATCGTCTTGCGCATAAACTTCGGCATAGCTGCGCAAAATCGAGTTAGACCCGAGCACCAGATCAACGCGGGTTGCTGTCCATTTAGTTGTGCCGGTTGCACGCTCGACGATCGCATAAAGGTTCTCGCCTTTCGGCATCCAAGAATAGGCCATGTCAGTAAGGTTGACGAAGAAATCTGTCGTCAACGCGCCTTCGCGATGTGTGAACACGCCGTGCTTAGAGCCTCCATGATTTCCGCCAATCACGCGCATCCCGCCAATCAAACATGTCATTTCGTGCGCAGTCAGGCCCATCAACTGTGTGCGGTCAAGCAGCAACTCTTCGGGCGTAACCGCGTAATCCTCTTTCAACCAATTGCGGTATCCATCGGCCAGCGGCTCCAGGACAGCAAATGATTCTGCATCTGTGTGCTCCGGTAGGGCATCGCCCCGACCGGGGGTAAACGGCACGGTTTTGTCATAGCCGCCAGCTTTGGCTGCGTTTTCAATACCCACATTACCGGCAAGAACAATAATGTCCGCAACGCTGGCACCAACTTCCGCAGCAATCGGCTCGAGAGCCGCCAGCACACGCGACAACCGGTTAGGCTCATTGCCTTCCCAATCACTTTGTGGAGCCAGACGAATGCGAGCGCCGTTGGCACCACCGCGTCTATCTGAGTGGCGGTATGTGCGCGCGCTGTCCCAAGCCGTCGCAATCATATCGGCCTGAGATAGCCCGCTGCCGACAATTTTAGCCTTCGCCGTGTTGATATCCCAACTTGTCGAACCCGCTGGAACCGGGTCTTGCCAGATCAAATCTTCCGCTGGCACCCACGGGCCGAGATAGCGCACTTTCGGGCCCATATCGCGGTGGGTGAGTTTAAACCAAGCGCGGGCAAAAGCGTCCGACAGGGCGTCAGGGTTTTTGTAATAATGCTCAGAGATTTCGCGGTAGGCCGGATCAACCTTCATGGCCATATCAGCATCTGTCATCATGGGTTTCAAGCGGATTGACGGGTCTTCCACATCGACCGGCTTATCTTCTTCGCGGATATCAACCGGCTCATATTGCCAAGCGCCCGCCGGTGATTTCACCAAATGCCAATCATGATTGAGCAACATATGGAAATAGCCATTATCCCACTTGGTCGGGTGCGTGGTCCACGCGCCTTCAATGCCGGAAGTTACAGTGTCACGGCCGACACCCCGCCCAACATTGTTCATCCACCCAAAGCCCTGCTCGGCAATATCTGCGCCATCCGGCTCCGGCCCTAAAACCTCTGCCCGCCCATTGCCGTGGGATTTACCAACGGTGTGGCCACCTGCTGTGAGCGCGACGGTTTCTTCATCGTTCATCGCCATGCGCGCAAACGTCAGACGAATATCATGCGCCGTGCGCTGCGGATCAGGCTCGCCCATCACGCCTTGCGGGTTGACGTAAATCAGACCCATCTGAACGGCGGCCAACGGGTTTAAGAGGCTTCCCCTGTCTTCGGGTGACGGATACCGC
>JANMFT010000116.1:0-5416 GCA_031374255.1 Limoniibacter sp.
AAGCGCAGGTATGACGGTCAGGACTATCCGTTATAACCTCTGAAAACCAATGATGCGTTCGTCCCGCCGAAGCCAAATGAATTTGACAGCGCTACGTCAATGCTGCGTGGCCTTGGTTTTTGCGGCACAAGATCGATTTCGGTGTCAACCGCGGGATTGTGCAAGTTGCGGGTTGGCGGAGCGATTTGATCGCGGATGGCAAGGATGGAAAATATCGCTTCCGCCGCGCCTGCTGCACCGAGCAGATGGCCGATGGATGATTTGGTTGACGACATTGAAATCTTTGAGGCCGCGCTGCCAACCAAACGTTCAACTGCGCCAAGCTCAATGGTGTCGGCCATGGTGGATGTGCCATGGGCGTTGATATAGTCGATGTTAGCGGGCGCGATTTTCGCATGGCGCAGTGCATTTGTCATGCACCGGAATGCGCCCTCGCCATCTTCAGGCGGTGCGGTAATGTGGTGGGCGTCGCCGGTAAGGCCGTAGCCTACAATTTCGGCGTAGATTTTCGCGCCGCGCGCCTTGGCATGCTCAAGTTCTTCCAGCACGACCACGCCTGCGCCCTCGCCCATAACAAACCCGTCACGGTCTTTATCCCACGGCCTTGAGGCTTCCGTTGGGTTATCGTTATATGCCGTTGAGAGAGCCCGGCATGCGGCAAAGCCAGCCAAGGACAAACGGTTTACGGGTGCTTCTGCGCCGCCCGCCAACATCACGTCGGCATCACCAAACATGATCAAACGCGCAGCATCGCCAATGGCATGCGCTCCGGTGGAGCAGGCTGTCACAACAGCGTGGTTTGGTCCTTTCAATCCATTACGGATTGAAACCTGTCCGGACACCATGTTGATAATATTGCCTGGAATAAAAAACGGCGAGACGCGGCGCGGACCTTTTTCGGCCAAAAGCAGGGAGGTGTCGTGAATACCCGAAATACCACCAATTCCGGAACCGATCATCACGCCAGTGGCGTAACGTTCATCGTCAGATTTGGGTTCCCAGCCTGAATCCTTGAGTGCCTCATCAGCGGCGGCGATACCGTATAAAATGAAGTCGCCGATTTTTCGCTGCTCTTTGGCCTCAAGAAAATGATCGGGATTAAACGTTCCGTCCGAGCCATCGCCGCGCGGTATTTGATTGGCGATCGTGCAAGCCAGATCTTGGTATTCGAAACCCTGCACGGTGGTTGCACCGCTGACACCCGCAAGCAGGCGCTGCCACGAGCGTTCATAGCCCATGGCAAGTGGTGAGAGAAGACCAAGGCCGGTGACCACAACTCTACGCATGAGAGAACCTGACGGGCGAGCCGTCATACGCCAAGGTTAGGCTTGCGCTTTGTCGATGAATTTTACGGCGTCACCAACTGTAAGGATGGTTTCCGCTGCATCGTCTGGAATTTCAACGCTGAATTCTTCTTCGAACGCCATAACCAACTCAACGGTGTCGAGCGAATCTGCGCCAAGATCGTCGATAAAGCTGGCAGCCTCATTTACTTTGGCTGCATCAACGCCGAGATGTTCGACAACGATTTTCATAACACGTGCTGCGGTGTCGCTCATGGCGTTCCCCTTCAAGATGTTTGGTCAGGTTTATGTTTCAGCGCCTCGTTAAAGCGGCACGCACCGCTAATCAAGCCGAAAGATGGCAAGTGCATGGCTGATCAACGGGTTTTGCGTGCGATGCGACTCAAATCATCGCCATGCCGCCGTTTACATGAATGGTTTGGCCCGTAACATAACCTGCGGCATCCGACGCCAGGAATACCACGGCGGCAGCGATGTCTGCGCCTTGCCCCATTTTTCGCATCGGGATGTTGGCCATGATGGTTTCTTTTTGCTTGTCGTTGAGCTTGCCGGTCATCGCTGACTCAATAAAGCCAGGTGAAACACAATTAACAGTGACATTACGGCTGGCGATTTCCTGTGCCAATGATTTTGTCATGCCAACCAGACCGGCTTTGGACGCACAATAATTGCCCTGTCCCGGATTGCCTGTGGTGCCGACAACAGACGTAATGTTGATAATGCGGCCAAACCGGCGGCGCATCATCGGGTGTGTGAGCGCGCGGGTAAGACGGAATGTTGCGCCAAGATTGATATCAAGCACCGCATCCCAATCGTCGTCCGACATGCGCACAAACAGGCCGTCGCGGGTGATGCCTGCATTGTTGACCAGAATATCCACGCCACCCATGTCGGCCTCGGCCTTTTCGGCCAGCGCTTTGATGGCATCGCGGTCGCTCAAATTGGCGGGCAGCAAATGGACGTTTGAGCCAAGCTCACTCGCAAGTTCGGCCAGCTTTTCTGCGCGCGTGCCGTGAAGGCCAACAATTGCGCCTTGGGCATGGAGCGCACGGGCAATCGCCTCGCCAATCCCGCCAGTTGCGCCTGTAACAAGGGCCTTTCGGCCGGTTAGGTTGAACATATTAAACTCCTTAAGTCCCTCCCCAACCCCTCCCACAAGGGGAGGGGCTTAGAGCGGTGTGCAATGTGCCAGTTTCCTTCGTCCTTCGAGACGCGCCCAAAGGCGCTCCTCAGGATGAAGGGAATAGTTAGCCCTCGCAATGAAGGCAGGGCGTTGTGCATTTCAATTTTCTTCATCCTGAGGAGCGCTCTTGGGCGCGTCTCGAAGGACGGAGAAAATTCAAGCGCGATCGCTACGCCAATGAATTCGCCAAAGCCTCTATATCGTCTGGGGTATTCACCGCAACTCCAACCACATCTTTTGAAATGCGTTTGGCCAAACCGGTCAGCACTTTGCCCGAGCCGATTTCATACAGCGTGGTGATGTTATTGGCAGCGAACCACTCGACGGTTTCGCGCCAGCGCACTTGGCCGGTGACTTGTTCCACGAGTTTGGCGGCGATGGTTTCAGAGTCGGTCAATGGCGATACCGTGACATTGGCGATGACTGGCACACGGGGCGCGTGTTTTGCGACGTTTGCCAGCGCCAACCGCATGGCGTCAGCGGCGGGCTGCATTAAAGCCGAATGGAATGGCGCGGAGACAGAAAGCGGTATCGCGCGTTTGGCCCCAATCGCGCTTGCGCCTTCAATCGCCCGGGCAATCGCAGCGGCGGAACCGGATATTACCAATTGGCCGCCGCCATTATCATTGGCGATCTGACAGATTTCACCTTGCGCCGATTTTGCGCAGAGTTTGGCCACGTCGCCAGCTTCCGCGCCGATAATCGCCGCCATCGCGCCCGCACCAACCGGCACCGCAGCCTGCATGGCATTACCGCGAATGCGCAAAAGCTTGGCCGTGTCGCTCAGCGAAAACATGCCCGCCGCGCAGAGCGCCGAATATTCACCCAGCGAATGGCCAGCGACATAAGCGGCTTTTTCAACGGCAACGCCGCGCTCATTCAGCATAGCCATCGCCGCCATCGACACCGCCATCAAGGCCGGTTGTGCATTGGCGGTGAGCGTCAACTCATCCTCCGGCCCTTCAAACATCAGGGTTGAAAGCTTTTGGCCAAGCGCCTCATCGACTTCGTGAAACACCGCACGGGCAGCTTGGCTGGCATCATAAAGCGCCTTGCCCATGCCAACGGATTGAGAGCCTTGGCCGGGAAATGTGAAAGCGATGGATGACATGGGTTGCCCTCGGTGTGGTTTTGCGGAGGGATTAGCAGGGGAAACGGGGACGGGTCAAAGCAAACTCGCTCAACAGCGTTCCAAAAAATTTCACACCAACTCTGAAAGTTCCTTATACGACTTCGATAAAGCAACCAAATCCACAAATTGATATCTGTCCGACTGTGTGATTGGAAATGTTGAATATACCAACCTAATAAACGGCGCCCAATACAATTTACTCGTTTCACTTATAACGTGATCAATTGACTTTTTCTCGACTGGACTCAAGTTAGCTTCATATGGATATTTTAGTTTAAATATTTTTTTCATTGAACCATAGACATTATTCGTCACAGCAATTTCAAATAAACCACTATTATTCTTAGCTTCTTGCTCAATGTCCCTAACAAACGGCCCATAATTGTCAAAATACCAATTTATGCTTGTAATTTGAGAGCCCGAGTCAATGCAATTCTTCCAATCAGCAAGGTAAACCATTTTTGTTAGCCGCGCATTAGATAATTCGGAGTCCATATGGCTCGGATAATTGGTAATGATGTAAGCCATTACGTCTTTAAGGTTCGCCATCAAAAGCCCGCCTTCGACGCTTCGTCAGGGTTCGGTATGTGATCAATAAGATGCGACATAAGCACACTCAATTGCTTAACCTCTCGATCTAAAAATTCGCGAATTAAATTTGCGTCAAATCTATTCGCACTTGTCGATTCTAGCACAATTACTGCACTCTGCCTATCAGCCATGTCATTTATGCGCATTACAATAAATGACCTTGATTTCATTTTTAAAGATTTGATCACCTTTGGCTTCATACCTAGAGTATCTTTGTGATATTGATACCACATGTCGCCATCGGGGATGTCTTGCTTCTCAAACCATCCATTCTGCCATCCTAATCCGATACAACCTTCGTGATCAGGGTACTTAGGACGACCTTTTTTTCTCCACTCCGGGTTAGCAGAATAACGGCCGCATGGAACAAAAGTTGAGGACTTTGAGACGTGAATATACAGCGTAGCTCTCACATCGCTAATATTATCTCCAAAACTGCCTTTCTTAACAATATTTTCTACATGACCATCAAACAAAACCGGTACGAGGTCTGTGAATGATCCGAGCTTATTTTTAAGATTTTCAATTTCTTTTGACTGCGAAAAAATTCTAGGCTCATCAAAATACTTGATAAGATCGGATATCAGGACGAAAAATAGCAAAATAACAATTAAGTACCAGAAAACATCACTATCTAAAAAAGTATAAAAATCAGCTTTCCCGGGATTGCTTTTCAATTTTTCAGAAAAATCGTAATCTCGAATTAAAAATGCCAACCCAGCAAAGAATAGCAACAGGGGGCTTGGGAACCACCGGAAGAAACGCTTTGTTGGCTCTATAAAGAAACACTTTATTAGCTCCATCAAGTTCCAAGCCCTTTATCAAGATATCACTGGCGTAAGGACTAAACGAATGTTTTAAAAAAGCGCAAGATGAGAATATAGATATCCGTCAAAACCTTCCCCTTGCCCCATCCCTCATTCTCCCCTATACGCCACCCACCTAAACCGGCCGGGCGTTGTGCCGGGGGCTTAACTATGATGCTTTTTGCAAAATAGTTGAGTGAGGGGCCACAAGGCCCTGTCCCTTTCATGCGCCTGCTCTGATGTTCGTGACTTTTCCTCGCAAGAAATTGCTGGAGCAGCACGGAGGCTTAGCCGCTGGTTCATGGTCGCTTGCAGAAATGCAGGTGAATGAGGAAAAGGAAAAAGCAATGAACGCTTATGAACACGTGTTCCTGGCGCGGCAGGATTTGTCCGCGCAGCA
>JANMFT010000134.1:0-4045 GCA_031374255.1 Limoniibacter sp.
CAAGGTTTTGTCTTTGAGGGACTCGGGCACATCGCCATTCACAATACGCGTTGCCAACCCTTCAACGATGGCGGTTTTGCCAACGCCGGGTTCACCGATCAGCACCGGATTATTTTTCGTGCGCCGTGATAAAACTTGAATCGTCCGCCGGATTTCTTCGTCGCGCCCGATCACCGGGTCAAGCTTGCCTGCGCGGGCGTCAGCAGTCAGATCCCGCGCATAACGTTTAAGTGCATCATAGCTTTGTTCAGCGGATGCCGAATCGGCTGTGCGCCCCTTGCGAATATCATTGATCGCTGTGTTCAGCGCGCCAGCTGTAACGCCAGCAGCTTCAAGAATGGCAGCAGTCTTAGCTGATTTTTCAATGGCCAGTGCTGTCAACAATCTTTCAACGGTGACAAACGCGTCTCCGGCTTTTTTTGCCATAGTTTCGGCCTGTGCAAACACTTTGGCAATCGGCTGCGACAGATAAATCTGGCCATCTCCGCCCGATACACTCGGGACGGCCTTGAGCGCTGCCTCAACCCCGGAGCGCACTTTGGCAGCATCGCCGCCTGCACGGGTTATCAAAGCCGACGCCAAGCCTTCTGTGTCGTCAACGATAACTTTCAGTAAATGCTCTGGCAAAAACTGCTGGTGCCCGGCGCTAAGCGCCGCAGTTTGCGCACTTTGAATAAACCCGCGCAGCCGTTCTGAATAGCGTTCAATATTCATGTCATATCTCCTGACCGCATCAACCCGCTCAGCGGCATTGTTGTGGTGATATTGAGGTAGCCCCCGAACTGGCAGGCTGTTCATACTGACATATGGTTACAAAAAACCCCGCTATCAAGGCGGGGTTCAATGCAGTCCAACACTGAAGGGTTGAGGTTACTCGGCGGCGGGTTCGGCGATTTCTGCCACAGCTAAGTCAGCAGCTTTTTTCGGTGCGCGTCTTGGTCGCGGCGCACGTGGCGATGCATCAAGGGCTGTGGCTTCAAGCGCTGGCGCTTCAACGGCTGGTGCCTCAACGCTCATTTCAGAAATCACTTCTGTCCGAGCCATACCCAAAGTCCGCGCCAAACCTGCTGATTCTGCATTGGCAAATTCAGCAGGGGTGCCTTCAATCACAGGTTGGCTTTCATCAAGCGGCGCAACGAACACGGCACGTGGTTGACGCTCTGGGCGTTCGCCACGATCTTGATTATTGCGATCATTTTGATTGCGGTCTTGATTACTGCGCTCAGGGCGGGGTTGACGCTCAGGCCGGTCTTGGCGGGTTTGTTGGTTATTATTCTGCTGAGTGTTGCGATCGCGGTTTTGGTTATTATGTAGGTTATTCTGCTGTTGACCTTCAGAGTTTTGCGGCTGTGCATCAACCGAATTCATCTGCTGATTATTGTCAGCGGAGGCCTCAGATGATGAATTCTCATCTCCTTCTTCACCTTCATTGTCGCCACCCTCTTCATCCCACTCGCGGCGTTGCTGTTCGCTGAACTGGGCTTGCTGCAACATGGCGGCAGCTATAATCCGGTTATAATGCTCGGCGTGTTGCAGATAATTTTCAGCCATCACGCGGTCGCCGGAACTTAAGCTATCACGCGCCAATTGCGCATAGCGTTCGGCAACATGCTGGGCATTACCACGGATTTTAACGTCCGGCCCTGAGCTTTCGTAAGAACGCGCCAGCGGGTTTTGCTGCCTGCCGCGGTTATTATTATTGCCATTGCTGCTGTTGTTGCTGGCGCCATTATTATTGGTGCGGCCACGTGGACGACGGTTCTGTTGTCCGGGTCTCATAAGAGATGTCTCATAAAATGATGTGTCTTTTTGAGTTGATCAGGTTAAGACTTAAAACCCCGTGAAACAGGCAGTTTTTGCTGCCCCCCTGAAACAAAACCCCTGTCGATCATCAGGTGTTTTTTGCTTCTGTTACACTGTCCCGCGTTTAAGAGGGTTTCAGCTGCATCCGGGATGGTTTTTTGGTTTAGCCAGGTTCAGCCCTAAGCGGCGACCTTCTGCTGAAAGATAGATAGCCTTTTTAAAACGCCTTGCCAAGCCCTGCTTTACACGCCTAAAAAACTCTCAACAATTTTAGTCAGGCTTGTCTGAAAATCACAACCCGCGGCCTGCCGCCCAAATCCTTGTGAAATGACAATTCACGGAAGCCAGCTTCAAGAAATATGGAGGCAACGCTTTCCCGCTGATCAAAACCAATCTCGACTGCCACCTGACCATCGGGTTCTAGCAACATGCCAGAACCCTTTGCAATCAGCCGGTAAAACTGCAAACCATCCGAGCCGCCATCCAATGCCGCAACAGGATCATGGTCGCGCACTTCGCGCTCCAGCCGTTCAACAACCGCGCTTGCAATATAAGGCGGGTTGGAAATAATCAGATTAAAACGGCCTTTAATGCCCGCCAACATATCGTCAACACGTGTTTCAAACCGGTTCTGAAGCTGCAAATTTTCGGCATTGCGCTGCGCGGTTTCCAATGCCCCGGCTGAAATATCGGTTCCCAAAGCAGTGCAATCAGTCACTCGGGCCAGAAGCGTGAGCGCTATGACACCCGTGCCCGTGCCAATATCCAATATATGGCAATGCGGCTTTGCCCGCACAAATTCCGTCACAGCATCAATCAACGTCAACGTGTCATCGCGCGGCTCAAGTGTATCAGGCGAAAGTTCAAACCGCCGCCCGTCAAACAGCGCCCAGCCACGAATTCTCGCAACGGGCATTTTGGCCAGCCGCTTCTTCAAAGCTGACTTAATGATTTCAACCTGTTCAGCTGTCAGAACTTCATCCGGCGCAGTGAGCAACGCCATCCGGTCAAAACCGGCCAATTCAAAAATCAACCGCGCTTCGGTAAACGACGGTTCAATCCCCGCTTTGGCCAGCCGCGCCGCAACCGACCTTACCGCAGCATCCAGTTTTTGCGGCAGATCAACCATCGCCTTCGGCCAGCAATGTCGCCTGATGGTCGGCAATCAAAGCCTCAATCAACTCGCCCATTTCGCCCTCAATCACGCGGTCAAGCTTATAGAGCGTTAGGTTGATTCTGTGGTCAGTGACGCGGCCTTGCGGGAAGTTATAAGTGCGGATGCGCTCGGAACGATCACCGGAACCAACCTGCAATTTACGTGATTCTGAGCGCTCATTGGCGAGCTTATTTCGCTCCATATCATAAAGCCGCGCGCGCAAAGCCTTCATGGCATTGGCGCGGTTCTGGTGCTGGGATTTTTCAGCCGATACCACCATGATACCGGTTGGCAGATGCGTAATACGCACCGCGGAATCTGTGGTGTTCACATGCTGGCCGCCAGCACCCGATGCCCGCATCGTGTCAATCCGGATATCTTCAGCCTTAATCTCAATATCAACTTCTTCGGCTTCCGGCAGCACGGCCACGGTCGCCGCAGATGTGTGAATACGCCCGCTGCCTTCCGTGTCCGGCACACGTTGCACACGATGCACGCCCGATTCGAACTTCAGTTTGGAAAACACGTTTTGGCCGGTCACCGAAGCGATAATCTCTTTAAAACCGCCCGCTTCACCCTCGCTTGCCGAAACCAGTTCCACTTTCCAGCCGAGCAGCGACGCATAGCGCTCATACATGCGGAACAAATTACCAGCGAACAAAGCCGCCTCCGCCCCGCCTGTTCCGGCACGGATTTCAAGAATGGCACTACGGGCATCCGCCTCGTCGCGCGGCAATAACAGCAGTCGAACGACTTGCGCTTGCGCTTCGAGTTTAGCTTCCGCGTCCGGTAGTTCCATTTCAGCCAGCTCGCGCATTTCAGCGTCGCCAGACTTATCAGCAATCATCGCTTTCAAGCCCGCGATCTCAGCTTCGAGGCCGCGAAACACGCGAATGCCTTCGGCAATATCTTTCAGCGCCGCATATTCACCGGCAAGTTTAACATAGGCCTCGGGGCTTGGCCCAGCGCCCATTTGCGCTTCGATCACATCAAAGCGCTTGACCATCTGGTCCATACGTTCGGCAGGTATACTTGTCATGAAATCTAAACCGGCAGGCTGCGCGCGGCAGCATAATCTTGCAGCAA
>JANMFT010000142.1:0-10541 GCA_031374255.1 Limoniibacter sp.
GCCGGACGCTATGGCTGTTGTGCCATTTTCGCCGGTTAAAATCTCAACATTAGCGGGAGCATCGGCAACCGGCCCGTCACTGATTATTATGATTTTGGCGTCTGGGTTTTTTTCCAAAATATAACGATGTGTGGCTTGGCCTTCACGGCCATAGCCCCAAATTGCTGTTTTGCCATTAAACGCCAATGTCACGGTTTGCCGTTAGTCCACGTGGCGTTGGCGGCATACAGCGGCACAACCGACATCGACATTTTGGCGGAACCATCCTGTATTTGGCGCGAATTAGCGAGGTAAACCAGAGTGTCGTTAGCTTTGTCGTAAATCCGGTTGACGACAAGGCTCTTCCAAATCAGTGAACGGCTTTCACTGAAAATGTCTTCACCCTCTTGGCTGAGGCTAATTTCGCCAATGGTAATCGGCCCGGTCTGGCGACATGAAATCGATGAATTTGACGGGTCTTCAAACCAATTGCCTTTTTGCAAACGGTCAATCACTGAGCGGTCAAAATAGGCGAAATGGCAGGTAACGCCAGTCACTGCAGGATCTTTAATAGCTTCGATGATGATATCGTTGCCCAACCAATCCACACCGACTTCACCAATTTGCTCAGCGGCGGCAGGTGCGGCGCAAAAGAGTGCGGCTGCAAAAATTATATTGCGGATTAAGTTGATCATAATGGACCTTTCTTCGTTTGATCGCATGTAATGAAACTTGTTTCGTTTTGCGAGGGCTTAGCTGAAATGAAGACTGCGGGCTCTTGGCGTAATGCATAGCGCAGATTATAGTTGCCAAATGGAAAGCAGAGTCCAATCACACGCCGCATTCATGCCCGCAATCATTTTCGGGCTGTTCGCACTTATCGGCATTGCCGGTTTTGGCGGCTGGCTAGCGACCGGCGATGATTTGTTTATGGCTCTGATCCAAACCGGCATGCGCTGGTGCTTCTGAAAGTGTTGTGTTGATGGGCCAAACCCGCCTCTTTATGACCGGCAGCCAAGCCGAACTGAAACGTGTTCACCGCTATCTCGAAGCTGAATTTGAAGATGATGGCTATCCGCTGGATTATAATGAAATCAACGAAGATGACGACCTGTTTCAAGTATCGCTCTATGTTTTCCAAGGCGAAGAAGATGAAGCAGAAGCCCGTATCCGCAATCGTGTAGGCGCTGATGCATTCGGACTGATAGTCAACCGCGAAATAATGCCTGAAATCGATTGGGTGGCGCATTCACTCGAAGGCCTCGCGCCTGTGCGTGTCGGGCGGGTAGTGGTTCACGGCAGCCATGACCGCGATGTTGTTCGTGCCAGCGATATCGGCATTGAAATTGAAGCGGCGCAGGCATTTGGCACCGGCCATCACGGCACCACGGCGGGCTGTATCGCAATGCTGCAAAAAATCCTGAAGTGCCGCCAGCCACGCAATATGCTTGACCTTGGCACCGGTAGCGCGGTTTTGGCATTGGTGCTCGCAAAACTGACAAATCGCAAAGTACTTGCAACTGATAATGATGCCCTGGCTGTGGACATCGCGCATCAGAATGCGGCGCTGAACGGATGCGCTCATCTTATAGAGTTTGCAGTGGCGGAAGGTTTTGATGCTCCCGCCATCCGGCATCATGCGTCTTATGATCTGATTGTCGCTAATATCCTTGCACGGCCACTAATGGCTCTTGCCCCGGATATGGCAACAGCTTGCCTGCGCGGCGCTGACTTGGTGTTGTCGGGCATTCTCGACCGGCAATCCAAACAAGTGGTTGCCGCTTACGTGTCAAACGGTTTTGCTTTCCAGCAGCGCACCCACCTTGAAGGCTGGGTCACGCTGCATTTTAAGAAAAGGTAATCCTCAGTAGAGATTGAAACGCTGGCCTGCGATGCGGTCGCGTTTCAAACCACGCTCAATCAAGGCGTCTTGGCCCATCATGCGCAAAGCGCGGTCGATGTGGCGGTTTGCCTCGCGCTCGCGTGCTTCAAGCATACCATTATAGATACGCCGGAAAATTGAGGCCGGTTGATAATTCGTTGTCATGGCAATGTCCTTTCGGTTTCGTCAAATTCAAAGGTCTTGCCTCCCGACAATCAACGTAGTGCATGAAATAAGGCAGGCACGGTTTTATTGTGCATTGCAGCATTGCAGTTTTGGCAGGGCTGCGTCAGGCTTAAGTTAAGGAGTTCTTCATGTTCCAGCATTTTACCGATTCGAATGATTCGAGCCAAAGCGCGGCGAGAATTAAAGCCCTTCGCGCAACATTTGCAGAGCTTCGTGTCGATGGAGTGATCATCCCGCGTGTCGACGAACATCAAGGCGAATATGTTGCACCGGGCTCAGAACGGCTGCGCTTTATGACAGGGTTTACCGGCTCGGCAGGTGCGGCCATCATTCTCAAAAATCGCGCGATCTTATTTGTGGACGGACGCTACACCATCCAAGCCGCACAGCAGACGGATTCAAGCCTGATTGAAATTGACGATTTGGTTGCGGTTTCACCGACGGGCTGGCTGGAAAAAAACGGGCAGGGGCTGACCATCGGGTTTGACCCTTGGTTACATACGGGCGGCGCCGTTGAGCGCTTGCGTGAAGTTGCAGCAAAAACCGGTTTTTCTCTGAAAGCCTTGAGCGCCAACCCTGTTGATTCGGTTTGGCCAAGCCAGCCGCCAGCGCCTAAGGCAAAAGCTTTCAGCCATCCGGAGCAATTGGCGGGGGTATCAGCGCAAAGCAAACTTGAAGCATTGTCAAACGCCATGGAAAAGCTGGGTGCGGACGCCGCAATTCTTTCTGACCCATCCTCATTGGCTTGGGCGTTTAACATACGCGGACGCGATATTCCACATGTGCCGGTGGCTTTGGGGTTTGCAATACTGCATCGCAAAGGCAAGGCGACGATCTATTTACCGAAATCGAAATTTACTGAAGAGTGCGCCGCCGCTTTATCAGACATTGCCGAATTTTCTCCGCGCGCCAAAATGATTGCTGATCTGATAGCGCTGGCCAAACAAGGCAAAACAATACTCTTTGATCCGGCTTCGACGCCGGAAGGGGTGATGTCGGCATGTCGGGATGCAGGTGCAAAACTGGTATCTGCGCGCGATCCTGTTGTTCTGCTGCGGGCGCAGAAAAACGCCACCGAACTTGAAGGCGCGCGCCTTGCCCAGCGCCGTGACGGCGCAGCCATGGTGATGTTTTTGGCGTGGCTGGAGGCACAAAAGCCCGGCACGATTGATGAAATTACCGCCGCCAAAAAGCTGGAAGAGTGCCGACGCAAAAACGCTGTTAAATCCGGTATGAGACTGGAAGATGTTTCGTTTGACACGATTTCAGGCAGCGGCCCGAATGGTGCGATTGTGCACTACCGCGTGACGGAAAGCACCAACCGTGTGCTGGGCGACGGCGAGTTGTTTCTGATTGATTCAGGCGGGCAGTATCTCGACGGCACGACCGACATCACCCGCACGGTTCCGGTTGGAAAGCCGGCTAACGAAATGTGCCGTGCGTTCACTCTGGTGCTCAAAGGCATGATCGCCATCTCACGGGCGCGCTTTCCGGCAGGCACGCGCGGTGTTGATTTGGATGTGCTGGCGCGGCGGGCATTGTGGGAAGCTGGGCTGGATTATGCCCATGGTACCGGCCACGGCGTCGGCTCGTTTCTATCGGTGCATGAAGGCCCGCAAAGTATTTCCAAACGCGGGATGGAACCGCTGCTGACGGGCATGATTATCTCCAACGAGCCGGGTTATTACAAGACCGGCGCTTACGGGATTCGTATTGAAAATCTCGTGCTGGTGGAATCTGCGCATGTTCCGCCACACGGTGAAATTCAAATGCATGGATTTGAAACCCTGACGCTTTGCCCGATTGACCGGCGGCTGATTGACACGGATTTGTTGGAACGCGCGGAGCTACAGTGGCTTGATGCTTATCATGCCCGCGTTTGGGAGGAGTTGTCGCCTTTGCTGGCATCATCACCGAAAATCTGGCTCAAAAAAGCCACCAAAGCATTGCCTAAAAAGCGGCGTTAAACCCCGACGTATCGCAACGCAATTATTGTTGCCCAACCGGCCAGAAAGCCGCCGATCATGCCGAAACGAATGCCGATGATGCCTGCTGCGGCGAAGGCGCTCAGTTCGGCAATGCCGCCTTGCGCCATTTGCGGCGCAACCAAAGTGGTGAGCACGGCGGCGGGAACCGCATTCAACCCTGCTTCCACGCGCGGGTGGATCCGCTCAAACCGCGACAATATCCAAAAGCCGCCCGCGCGTGTTAGGTAGGTCACGATTGCGGCGGCAAGGATGATCCACACATTTTCGCTCATGCTGGACTGCCTTCAGCAGATGGCACAACCTGTTTGGCGAGCAGTGCAGCCGTTGTAACGCCTGCGATGGCTCCGACAGACACATGCCACGGCGAGCCAATCAAGTGCCACGCAACAATAGATGCAACCGCGCTGACAGCCACAACCGGTGCCCAAAGCGCCCGTTTGCGCGTCGTGAGCAATACGCCGAAAAAATACACCGACAGCACCACATCCAGCCCGAACGCCGCGGGGTCGGGAATGAGTTTGCCAAAACTCGCGCCAACCCAAGCCAGTATCGGCCATGAAAAATACACCGGCAAACCGCAGCCCAAATACCACGCAAAACTTAACCTGCCATCGCGCTGCACTTTGCTTTCCGCTTCAGCAAATTGCGGGTCGGTCATCAAGAAAAATGCCAGATGCCGTTTCCATTCAGCGCCAAATTGGAAATGTTTTCCGATGGCCGCCGAGTAAAGCACGTGGCGAAAATTGACAGCGAAAATCGACAGCACAATAAGCCAAGGCGCAACGTTTTGGCCGAACAGATCAAGCCCCACCATTTGGCTTGCCCCGGCAAACACGGTGGCGCTCATCAACACGGCTTCGCCGACGGTAAAACCATTATCAACTGCCACCGCACCGAACAAGGCGCCAAACGGCGCCGCTGAAATGAGCACGGGCAGCGAGCGACGCATGCCGGCTATAAATTCAGTTTTGATTTGGGGGGTGAACATGAGCGCGCTTAGCATTGCCGGAACGCGGCTGGAAGTGTGAAGTTTTGAAGGGTGGGATCAAATCAAATAATGACCGTCATTCCCGCGAAGGCGGGAATCCAGCTTAACTGGACTATCCCAATTTGCGCTCAGCTGGATTCCCGCCTGCGCGGGAATGACGGGAAAATAATGGTAAACCAGTATATAAATTGTTCTAAATCAACTCCGCCCACGGCATGGGCACAAAATGCGGGCCTTTGGTTTCCATTTCTGATGCAAATCGCGCGCGCAAACTTTCAAGATTGTAACGGTCGTTCAATTCTGGTGCGAGGGCTGTGACCACGGCTTTGTTTTGCCAAACCGGGTGGGCGGCAAGCATGGCCAAGGCCGCTGCAGTATCTTCCACATCGCCAACACACTCCCACGGTTTCATATCACCGAGGCCACATAAATCGCGCATCAATTGAACGTTCGTTTCATTACCCAAAATATCTTTGCCGAAAATCTCATCCATTTTCGGTGCATCGCAATGCGGGGCGAAAATTGCGGCGGTGAACACGCATTTCGGGCAAACACCGCACCAGCGCTCGCCTTCGACCAAAACTTTGGTTCCGGCAAAGATGAAGTTGCGGTTGCAGGACGTGAATTTATCGTGCGCCGGTTTAGCTTTGGTGGCGACTTCGCGCGCAATCCATAATTCTGAAAACGAACGCAGCAGAGAAAACCACTCTGGGCTGTCGCCGACGCATTCGTTGAGCGCCGCCCGCATCAGGCCTTCAAACGCAATCGATTTTGAATATTGGTGATTGATGGCGTGGCCGTGGTGCATGATTGTGGGCTTGGACGCGCCGCGCTCATTGGCAAAAATCACGGCGCCTGCGCCTGTCAACGTCGCATAGGCGGTGAGGATGAGGCTGTTGATCGCGGTGATCGGCACATGGCCGTTATAGCCCTGTTTGGCGCGAGCAAGAGCGATGATTTCCGGCGCGATGTGGCGGTGGATGAAAGTGAGCGGCTCACCGATCATATGCGCCAAACGCGCCCTTACTTTGGTGTCGAGGATGATTGAGACCGGCTCGTAGGTGAGGCTTGCTTCGTTCATCAGTGCCATGGCGGCATGGCTGTCTTTGCCGCCGCCAAACGCCATGATGGCATGGGTTGAAGCTGCTTGGCTGGACGCAGGCGCGGGTGCGGTTCTGCTCCAATGCCAGTTCAATTGAGGCGGGTAGGGCAGGGCGTTACGGAACAGAAATTCGCCAAGACCCTCGGTGTAGCAGGCTATGACTGCTGCCCGCGAAGCTGCCCCAATCGGCACTTCCACTGTGATGTCTGATGAGGCTGCGGCTTTGTAATAGGATACGCCAAGGATTGCAGCCATGAGGTTGAGCAGGGCGGGTTGGGCGTGAATGTCGCCTGATATTTCCGGCCAAACGACCCGCTCTTCAAACGCACCAAACCGCGCGCAGGTGTAGCGGAACGATGCGGCGTTTGGGGCGATAATGACGGGCGGGTGAATGGTGAACATGGCGGCGGTGTATGGGGGAAGGGCGTGATTTATGCAACTGCGCTCTCTTTCCTCGCCCCGTTCTTTACGGGGAGAGGGTGGCAGCGCAGCTGACGGGTGAGGGGCTTTTGCTTCAGCGCTGCCCCTCATCAGACCCTTCGGCCCACCTTCTCCCCGTAAAAAACGGGGAGAAGGGAAGGTCTGGGTGAAAACGCCCAATCCTTCATGGTGAGGAGCCGCTTGCGGCGTCTCGAACCACGAAGGCTGCGCCGGTCTGATCGGGGATAAATTTCCTCCGTGGTTCGAGACGGCCCTTTGGGCCTCCTCACCATGAAGGAAATTGGTGATGGTTCAGCTTCATTTGTTTGCGATCTCCACCGTTAGTCATTCCCGCACTTGTTGCGGGAACCCAGACTTGTTTTGGTGTTTTGGAAAAAAGTCTTGGCCTCTGCTGAAGACGGGGCATCGCATTTTGCTAAACACCTTGCAGCTTATGTATTTCAATAAATTTAGTAGCGCATTGTCTTTGCCATGAACGATGCAAGGCTTTAAAAATAAAATGTAGCTTCAAATTTCCTGAACAAATCAGTCCAAATTTCAATTCAAGATAAGAGGAGTTTTAAATGTCTAAATGGTCGCGCCCACGAGCAGAATTAGTAGAACAACTAAAAATACAAAGGCGCGCGCTAGCTTCATCTGGTGACAGGTACGATATTGGGGAAAAGTGGGAGGCGCTTCGGTTAGCAACGGCAGTTTATAATCTCGTCCATGACGGGGGGCGCCGATCTCAGTCAATTTTAACCCAATTGGGTGTTCGCGCTCAACTGCGTTTTGTTTCTACTTCGCGCGAAAACGTTCGAAATTTGTTGCCAGAGATGCCGCTTGTTATAATAAAACTCGGAACGGAAGGCGTAGAGTATTTACCCGCAAAAGCCGAAGGATCTAGACCAACGTATAATAGTCAATTTCCCAATTGGTGGACATCTGAAATCGTTTATAGATCCGGGGACATAAGGGTCAGTCGTCGTCAATTAATTTTTGCATTGAGAAATAAAGATGGTGGCAGCCATTTTGACCCCGAACTTGACAATGATGGCTACCTTGAAATGTCTAGGGTGGGTGCATTTATGGTCTCGCTTGACGGCCGTGAAGACGCACCCTTACTCGGTTTAGAGCACGCAACGATGAGGCAAATTTCTTGGGAATTGGAAGAAACACTAAAATTGCTGCCTGATGAGTTTCAAGAATAGATATTTTTTGCTTCCGACGCTGATCAAACAATCAAATCTCAGCAAGGTTTTTTTGATCCAAATTTATATATTCACACCCCCCGCACAAATCCATCCAGCACGCGCTTTTCCCCCGCCCGGTCAAACAATATCGTCAACTTGTTCCCCTCAACGCCGGTCACGTCGCCGTTCCCAAACTTAATGTGGAACACGCGGTCGCCGGGCCTGTAGGCGGAGGCGACGTCGGTGACGGATTTGGCGACGAGTTCGCCTTCCATGACGCGGCCTTTGACGGAGGTTCGCCCTGCGCCGAAATCAGAATCAGCTTCGCCATAGCCGATGCGTTCCACCTGGTGGCCTGAGCGGTTGCCCCAATTGTCGCGGGTGGCGTCGGTGCGGTTGGCTTGGGCGCGTTGCCAGCCGGGGGAGGAATAGGCGGCGTCAAAGGGTTGTGCGCCGCCTTTGCTCTCGCCACCATTATTTTGGCCAACATTATCAAACCGCGATGAGCCATAGGGGTTGCGGCCATAACCACCGTAGTTTTGGTCAGGCGCGGCGACGACATCGCAGTGCTCGGCGGGGAGTTCATCCAAGAACCGCGACGGAATTGTGGATTGCCACATGCCGTGGACGCGGCGGTTGGAGACGAACCATAAATGCGCGCGGCGTTTGGCGCGGGTGAGGCCAACATAGGCCAAGCGGCGTTCTTCTTCGAGGCCAGAGCGCCCGCCTTCATCGAGTGCGCGCTGGTGCGGGAAGAGGCCTTCTTCCCAGCCGGGCAGGAACACCGTTTCGAATTCCAGTCCCTTGGCCGAATGCAGCGTCATAATGTTGACAGCATCAAGGTTGGCGTTTTGCTCGGCATCCATCACAAGGCTGACATGCTCAAGAAAGCTGCGCAGGGATTCATAATCCTGCATTTTGCCGATCAGTTCTTTCAAGTTTTCGAGGCGTTCGGGCGCTTTGGGGTCTGAGCGGTCGTTCTGCCACATTTCGGTGTACCCGCTCTCATCGAGCATCTGCTCGGCCAGTTCATGGTGCGGCGTGTTGTCGAGGCGGGCCTGCCAGCGGGCAAAATGTTCAACAAGCGAGCGCAAAGCATGGCGCGGTTTGGGCTTCATTTCATCGGTGAGCGTCAGTTCGTTGGCGGCCTGCAACATGGGGATGCGTTTGACGCGGGCATAATCATGGATTTGCCGGATCGCGCTTTCGCCAAGGCCGCGTTTCGGCCTGTTGACGATGCGCTCAAACGCCAGATCATCGGCGGGCTGGCAGCAGACGCGAAAATAAGCCAGCGCATCGCGCACTTCCTGCCGCTCATAAAAGCGCGGGCCGCCAATGACGCGGTAGTTGAGGCCGATCTCAATGAAGCGGTCTTCAAATGCGCGGAACTGGAATGAGGCGCGCACAAGGATCGCCATGTTGTTCAGTTTGTGCTGCTTGCGCTGGAGTTGCTCGATTTCCTCGCCGAGTGCGCGGGCCTCCTCGTCCGAATCCCACGCGGCATGCACCATGACTTTGCTATCGTCAGGGTCGATGCGGTCGGTGAACAGCGTTTTCCCAAGGCGGCCTTCATTGTGGGCAATGAGATGGCCGGAGGCGCCAAGAATATGCGCGGTCGAACGGTAGTTCTGTTCGAGCTTGATGGTCAATGCGCCGGGGAAGTCTTTCTCAAAGCGCAGGATATTGTCGATCTCAGCGCCTCGCCAACCGTAGATCGATTGGTCGTCATCGCCGACGACGCAGATGTTTGTTGGTTTGTTTGTGCTCGCGCTGTCGCCGCGATGCGGCTCGAATTGCGGGGGCGCGCCATTGGGCGCGACGGGCGGTCGCCCTGAAGAAGAAAAACCCCTCTCTGTCAGCTTTGCTGACATCTCTCCCGCAAGGGGAGAGATCAAAGAGGTAACTGATGCTTCACCCGCCGCAGCGCTTGCAGTACTGGCACCCGATCTCTCCCCTTGTGGGAGAGATGTCGGCGTAGCCGACAGAGAGGGGTCTCTTTTTACAATACTGCGTCCCGCGAGCAGCTTCAGCAGCATGTATTGTGCGGTATTGGTGTCCTGATATTCATCAACCAGAATATATTTAAACCGGCGCTGATAATCGGCCAGTACATCCGGATTGTCGCGCAAGATCATAATTGGCAAACACAGTAAATCACCGAAATCGCAGCAGTTCAGCGTTTTGAGGCGGGCCTGATAGGCGGTAAACAGCACACGGCCTTTGCCATTGCCGAATGCGCGAGCATCGCCTTCAGCAATATCGTTGGGGCCAAGGCCCTTGTTCTTCCAGCCGTCAATCATTTGGGCAAATTGGCGTGCGGGCCAGCGCTTTTCGTCAATGCCCTCGGCTTCAATCAACTGCTTAATAAGGCGGATCACATCATCGGTGTCGAGAATCGTAAAGCCGGATTTGAGGCCGACGAGTTCGGCATGACGGCGCAGAAACTTGACGCCGGTCGAGTGAAACGTGCCAAGCCATTGCATGCCCTCAACCGCATCACCGACCAGCAAATGGATGCGTTCGCGCATTTCGCGGGCGGCTTTGTTGGTGAAGGTGACGCAGAAAATCTGAGACGGGTAGGCTTTGTTGGTTGCCAGAATATGCGCGATACGCGTGGTGAGAACCCGTGTTTTGCCGGTGCCAGCACCTGCCAAAACCAAAACCGGGCCTTCGGTGGACATCACAGCGCGGAGTTGTTCAGGGTTTAAACCATCGAGATAATTGCGTTTGGGTGCGTTGCCTGAACTTTGATTTCTCGCGCCAAGTGCACGCGCCGCCAAGCCCGAGCCTCCACCGCCGCCAC
>JANMFT010000232.1:0-3876 GCA_031374255.1 Limoniibacter sp.
CAATCAGCAAATGGGCGTAGCCGTGAACAGCCGCCCACAGTGCAGCGATGTCAATCCAACCGTCAGGTGTCTTGAGCGGCGCGACGCCTGTTTGTTTGGCAATGACGTCGACCAGAATTTCGAAGGCCCGTTCCGCATTGAGTATCAATGAGACGCTGGCATTTGGCCTGAATTCGTTGACGAACATTAATTTGAACAAATGCTGGTTTTCGATGGCAAAACGCACATAGCCTACGGCACTGCTCGCCAATTGCACTTCCGGTGTGTGCTCGGCTGCTTCCATTTCAACCAAAATTGTTTTGCAAAGGCGCTCAAACCCTAAAGCAGACAACGCATCCAGAAGTCCGGCAGCATCTCCAAAATGGTGGGCAGGTGCAGCGTGGCTGACATTGGCGCGTCGTGCGCAGGCCCGCAACGAAAACCTTTCAGGCCCATTTTCAGCAAGCTCTAATTCCGCCGCCGCAATCAAAGCCAAGCGCAGATTGCCGTGATGGTAGCGCTCGTCAATGTCAACATTTTTTGCCAGTAAATCGCCCATCTCGAAAATTTACAACACTCATCTTGACAGTGTCAAGAATACAAATTAGTGCAATCTAGACAGTGTAAAGATCAGGCTTTCAAAAATGGAAAATTTGTTTTCACTTTCCGGTATTCCAGCACTGATTGGTTGGGCAGCGCTGCTTGCCTCACCTTGGATCCCAAGACTTTCGCAATGGATAGCTGGCGTGATCTGCCCGGCGCTTCTATCTTTGGCCTATACGGCTTTGGTGCTTGGGTTCTGGACACGGGCATCAGGTGGTTTTGGCAGCCTTGCCGATGTTCAGCTGCTGTTTCAAACGCCGCAAATATTACTGGCGGGTTGGGTGCATTATCTGGCGTTTGATCTGTTCATTGGCGCTTGGATTGTGCGCACAGCCCGCATCGACGGATTGCATTTTACCTTTGTCGTGCCGCTGCTCCCACTGACATTTTTGTTTGGGCCAGCAGGATTTTTAGCCTTCACGCTCATCCGCGCTGCCCGCGGCACTCTACAACCTTCGGTCTAATTTGATCTTCAAAGGAGAAAACTTCCATGACCAAGTCACTGACTTTAGCTCCATCAAGTGATGTTTTCTCTGGCTTAAACCGGCTTCGCCATGATGAGCCGGGATTTGCGATTACTGGTTTTCTGCTCGCGCTTGCAACACCACTTTTTTTGGCCGCTGGAAGCGTTGATGACCGCTTGCATTTGGGAATTAACAATTGGGATAAGCCCGCAAAATTTGCGGTGGCGCTTTCAATTTATCTGATCACTTTGGCGTTTTTTGCGCGTTATGTGCCCGCTTCATTCCGGCAGAAAACTGGTTATAAAATCTATTCTGCATCAGTTATGTTTGCAGTGATTGCAGAAATGATCTGGATCGGCGGCGCGGCTGCCTATGGTACTTCCTCCCATTTTAACACTGAGATACCAGTTTTGGCAGCGATTTATCCGGTGATGGGGGCATTTGCGACGTTGCTCACTTCGGCATGTGCGGTTTACGCGGTGCAAATCTACCGCAATAAAACCGTAGAACTGCCGCCAACTATCAAAACAGCTTTCGTTGCTGGCCTCGGCTTGACGTTGCCGCTGACCTTAATGACTGCGGGCACGATGAGCGGCATGAACAGCCATGCTGTTGGCGGTACAGGTCTCGATACCAATTCCGTAACTCTTATTGGGTGGTTGCGTGATGCCGGTGATTTGCGGGTCGGCCATTTTTTTGCAACGCATGCGCTGCACGGTATTCCGTTGGCTGGATTGGCCAGTTACTTCATGTTTGGTGCCAACACCATTTGGCCCGTGTTGGCTTTTAGCGCAATGTATTGCGCGTTCGTCGTGTTCACCTTTGTGCAAGCTTTGCAGGGCGTGCCGTTCTTTTGAACCCTTGTCCGATATTCGGCGGGTTGAAACTCATCCCGCCAAAAACACCGTCACAAAAATTCTTTTATCTTTGCCATCGCAAGCTCGATATTCTCCTCTGAATTGGCATAACTCACGCGAATAAACCCCTCGCCGTAAATGCCGAAATCCGGGCCGCCGATGAGGGCAATGCCAGCCTGTTCGAGCAACGCAGAGGCCAGCGCTTTGGATTTCCACCCGGTTTTGGCTATGTTGGGGAAGGCGTAGAATGCGCCTTTCGGGGTGATGCAGCTGACATTCGGGATGTCGTTGAGCAATCGCGTCACCAATGTGCGGCGTTTATCAAAGGCCGTCATCATCATTGCGACAGCGTTTTGAGGGCCATCGAGTGCTGCAATGGCGGCAAATTGTGCGGGGGCGTTAACGCAGGAATAAGAATTTACAGCCAGTTTGTTGACGGGTTTGACGAGCGCTTCCGGCCAGACGCTCCAGCCCAAGCGCCAGCCGGTCATGGCATAGGTTTTCGACCAGCCATTGAGGATGATCAAACGGTCAGCGATCTCAGGATAGCGGATCAGCGACTGGTGCTGTTCGCCATCATAGAGCATCTCATCATAAATCTCGTCTGACAGGATCGCAACATAGGGAAAGCGGGCAAGGCCCGCGACCAGCGCGTCAATCTCGGCTTTGGGTGTAACGCCGCCGGTGGGGTTGGCTGGTGAATTGAGGATGATCAGACGTGTTTTATCGGTCATCAGCGCCAGCATTTGTGCGGCGGTAAAGGCAAAACCGTTTTCTTCCAGTATGGGCACGGGCACGGGCGTTGCGCCGGTGAACTCAATCATCGAGCGGTAGATTGGAAAGCCGGGATCAGGGTAGAGAATTTCCGCGCCGGGTTCGCCGAACAGCATGATGGCGGCAAACATCGCGGGTTTGCCGCCCGGCATAATGAAAATACGGTCAGGGGAAACATTGACATTTTCACGGGCGAAGATTCTTCGCGCGACAGATTCGCGGAGAGGTAAAATCCCGTTAGAACCGGTATAGCCATGATGGCCGTCACGCAGGGCTTTGATGGCTGCCTCGACAATATGTTCCGGCGTTTTAAAATCCGGCTGGCCAATGCCGAGATTGATAATGTCGCGGCCTGATGCAGACAGTTGGTTGGCTCTGGCCAAAACCGCAAATGCATTTTCCTCGCCAAGGCGGTTGAAGGCTGCAACAGGTGACACCATGACAAGATTCCAGAGTTTTACTTTCTAAGAATTGATATGCCGGTTTGGAAATAGTGAAGTCAATTTAGAAGTTTCATAGGTGTGGCAGATCCATACTTACAAATGCGATGATCGCGATTGCTGGAGTGGGGTTCATTTCCCCATCAGCAAATGCACTTGACAGCAATCTGACTGTAATGGTAGAAGGCTTGAGAGGTAAGCAGGGGCAAGTATGCGCGCGACTATTTGCCCAGTCGAATGGATTTCCCAATCAACAGGACAAAGCAGTCGCCAATCAATGTATTAAGGTAAGTAAAATTGCCACTGGTTTCAAGTTTGAGAAGATAGTTCCTGGCAGCTATGCGGTGGCTATATTTCACGATGCCAACACTGATGGCAAGATTAATACAGGCGTGTTTGGCATTCCATCAGAAGGATTGGGCTGTTCACGCAATCCCCGTGGGCTAATTGGGCCGCCCCGCTTTCAGGACGCGGTATTCCTGGTAGTTGGCCCAAATAATGAAATTAAAATTCAATTGAATTATCTCTAATTCTATTAGCGGCGAGCATACTTAGAGATAAATAAAGCAACTGCTGGTGATGCAATAACTAACCAGAAAAAGATGCTGTAAATAGTGCCAACTTGATTTACACCCAAACAATAAGTGGCAACAATACTAACGATACCCAATCCACCTACTACCGACTGGTAAGTAAGTGATAAAAATCGTGCTTCTTTGCGGGCAATCGCAGGTAAAAAAGTCGCAACCGAGATGAATA
>JANMFT010000240.1:0-8708 GCA_031374255.1 Limoniibacter sp.
CGGCACCAACAACATCTGCACCGGCAGCCAAAGCTTCCGCAGCTTTATCACCGCGGGCAAACACGCCAACGCGAACGGTACGGCCTGTGCCATGCGGCAAGTTCACAACGCCGCGAACCATCTGGTCAGCGTGACGCGGGTCAACGCCCAAATTCATCGAGACTTCGATGGTCTCATCAAATTTGGCTGTTGCGCGGGCGCGTACCATGGCGATTGCTTCGCCGAGACCATAAACTTTGTCGCGGTCAACGCCTACAGCGCGGGCGGCTACGTTTTTTGAAATTTTTGCCATGTTCTTAGCCCTCAACCTTCAGGCCCATCGAACGGGCAGAGCCTTCGATCATGAGCATTGCGGCATCAATATCGGCGGCGTTCAAATCTTTCATTTTGGCTTCAGCAATTTTGCGGACTGCTTCACGTGAAACAGAACCGGCAACTGTTTTGCCCGGAAGCGCAGAACCCGATTTCAAATTGGCGGCTTTCTTCAAGAAGAAGCTGACAGGCGGTGTTTTCATCACAAACGTGAATGATTTATCCGCATAATAGGTAATTACGACGGGGGTCGGCTGACCTTTTTCCATCTCAGAAGTTGCCGCATTAAAATCTTTGCAAAACTGCATGATGTTAATGCCGCGCTGGCCCAAGGCAGGCCCGATTGGTGGGGATGGGTTGGCTGAACCTGCAGGAACCTGCAATTTCAACGAACCAACAATTTTCTTAGCCATTATAATCCTGCTTCATGTTGTGCCGGAAACCGGCGGTTGCAGTCAGGTGGTGCGGTTTAACAGCCGGCTAAAGCTGCCTTGCCTCCCACCAGATTTCCCGTTGTCGCCAACGGGGTAGGTCACATCTTTTCGACTTGACCAAATTCGAGTTCAACAGGCGTTGCGCGCCCGAAGATTGAAACTTCAACTTTCAAGCGTGAACGCTCCGCATCCACGTCTTGAACGATACCGTTGAACGAAGCGAACGGGCCATCGGCCACACGCACTTGCTCGCCAATTTCGAAACGCACAGAGGCCTTCGGACGCTCAACACCCTCTTGAACCTGCATCAAAATCTGGTCGGCCTCTTTATCGGGGATCGGCACAGGGCGCGAATCTGACCCGAGAAAACCTGTCACTTTCGGCGTATTCTTAATCAGCGAATGCACCGCGTCATTCATTTCTGCCCGGACCATCACATAGCCCGGGAAAAATTTGCGATCGACTTCGATCTTGCGGCCACGGCGCACTTCGGTAGTTTTTTCGGTTGGCACCACAATATTTTCGATCAGATGCGAAAGCCCTTTGGACTTTGCCTTTTCAAGAATCTGGTCGGCGACCTTCTGTTCGAAGTTCGAGTAGGCGTGAACGATATACCAGCGGGCAGCCATTGCGTATTCCTTGTACCAAACCGAAGCCGAAAGAGCTAAACCTAACCGCCAATATTCAAAATCAAACCAACCAGATAAGCGATCAACTGGTCAGCCGCCAAAAAGAAGATCGAAGCAATAATCGCAAACACCAGCACCATTATGATCGAAATCGTAGTTTCGCGCCGCGAAGGCCACGTTACTTTTGCAGTTTCCTGACGGACTTGCTGCAGGAAAATGAACGGGTTCATGCGGGATGCCATATCGGATGCCATATTCTCGATTTTAATGTGAATTTGGCCGGAGCCGCATCACATTGAACTTCATCAAAACAAAAAGCGCGCAAAACCAGAGTTTCCGCGCGTTGTTCATATGTGCCGTATAGAAGCGATTCCATCCCCTATCAAGAGGATAAATCGCATCAGACGCACAAAAGAACAGACGCGGCAACCATTCAATCGTTGCAGCCTGATTTTGTTATATGGTTCAATTTTCGGCATTTGCCAACTAAAACCAGCGCAAACACCTAAAATTGGCACGGGCAGAGGGACTCGAACCCACGGCCTACGGTTTTGGAGACCGTCGCTCTACCAACTGAGCTATACCCGTATGGTGCGCTTGCTAATGCCAAAGACATTGAAGCGCAAGCCTATTCAAAAAAAGTCTATTCCCAAAAATCTATTGCGAACCAACCCGCCGCAGAAATATGTTGTCATTCGTTAGAACTGAATGCCCAACTGCATTTTCAACGACCACAGCAGCGCATCATTCAAACCTAGACCTGATACCTCACCATTCAAAGCAAGATTGGTGCTTTGGTTCAACTTGGCGCCGATACCGGCTGTCGCGCGGGCAGACAGCCCGTCAAAAGCATTATCCGACGTTGATCCTGTTCCGCTGGTAAACCGGTAATCTGCAAAAAGCCCGGCAAACGGCGTTATTGTTGAATCTTCACCCATTGCGAAGGATTTAGACACTTTCACACCTGTCGAGACTTTGCCGAAACTAAAGCTGCGTGCCGCATGTGCCGTGCTTGCACTGTCGACATAAGCACTCTGCTGCTCCCATGTGCCGGTGAAACGCACCGATGGCTCAAACATAAAGCCAGAAGCGGCATAACTTCCAGTCACAGCGCCGGACGCAATAACACGCTTGGCGTCAAAATTGCCGGTAACTGCACCCGAACTGGCTTTGTAATCGATCAAGGTTGTTGAGAGCTGTCCGTCAAACCGCAGTCCGCTGTTTGGACGATACCCGATATACGTGCCAGCGGTATAGCCATCTCCCGCAAGTTTGGCCCCGACATCATCGGCAAATTTGAAGGTTTCGTACCCGCCAAATGCACCGATGACCATTTCAGGTGACCAACGATAACTCACTCCCGACAGCAAATTATACTGTGTGCCATCAAGATTATTCAGACTTGAACCTGTTTCAAGCTGCGTGCCACGAACCGACGCCCACACCGACCAGCGTGCCGGATCAACGCCATCTGAAACCACAGCACCATCTTCGCCATAAGCGGCAAACAGGCCGGGCACAGACCCCCCTGCCCGAAGCCGCATGGCTTTGCGGTCGGCTACCTTCAATTCGTCAATAGCTTTCACCGCAGGCGTCATCTTGGCTTTTGAAACAATGATCATTGCACCATTGCTGTAGCCAACCAAAGGTGAGGACCCCAGCGCATCTGACAGGGCGTCATTGGCCGCATCACCCACGGTTTCCGTGATCAACTCGCTGGAGATAACCGCTGATGCAGAAGAACCGCTTGTCTGAATGTCGGCAATTTCCTGGCTTTCAACCGGCGGGCCATTGAAGACATCAACAATCAATGTGTAATCACTAATCATTGTCCCGGGTGCGGCTTCTGTTGGGCTCTGATTAAAAATGCCTTTGACACTAAAATCAAAGCTTCCGCTGACGGTTGGCGTGCCGGACAACACGCCGCCTGTGCTTAACGTCAAGCCGTTGGGCAAATTGCCGGTCTCTATGACATAAGAGGTCGCTGTTTCGGGAGGCAGTGCAGCTGCATTACTCAGCAGCGTGTTTTCCGCAGGGCGCACAACAAAGGGGTTGCGGGTGCCAACAAATGTGGCCGAATAGGCAAAACCTTGCGTCGAAGATGGTAATGTTCGATTTGTGGGCGTCATTGCGTAAGAGTAGGCAATCTCCGGCACTGCCTCGATTATCAGTGTCAGTGTTTTAAGATCAAAATTTGCAGAATCGTTTGCGTCACTCACCTTAACACCAAAGTCGAAGCTACCTACGACAGTTGGCGTAAAATTGATTATGCCCGTTTGCTGGTTGATCGTTAAACCGCTTAATCCGGACGGCAAAGCGCCATTTATCGCAAAGCGATAGTTTGTGTTGTCACCACCCGTAGCATTGAAATCATGGGTGTAAGCCGTGCCAACCGTGCCGTCACCAAGGACAAGATTTGTCAGCTGCACCGCCGGAAGCCCAACGATCACCAGAGAAATTGTTTTAACATCAAAGTTTCCAGCATTGTTTGCATCAATGACTTTGACACCAAAAGTGAGTGTGCCTGATGCCGCAGGCGTCACATTTATCACACCAGTTTGCTGGTTAATTGTTAGGCCGCTCAGCCCCTCAGGCAAAGCGCCATTAATCGAAAAACGATAGGTTGAGCCATTACCACCAATTGCATTAAAATCATGGGTGAAAGCTTCGCCAACTTTTCCATCAGTAAGAGTGAAATCTGTCAACAGCACCGCTGGCAGCTCGTCCACGTTGAGCGTTAGCGTTTGAGTATCGCCACCTGTTCCTTCGCCTTCTTCGTACACACTAATGTCAAAGGCAAATGTACCGGTCGCAGTTGGCGTTACAGTTATCACGCCGGTTTGGCTATCAATCGTCAGGCTGCTTAGCGCTGCAGGCAGGTTGGCAATATTATATTTGTCGAACCTGTATCTCCCGCTTTCGCCGCCCGTTGCATCAAAATCATGTGAAAAAGGTTTATTTATAAACGCAGCGGCGAGCACCAAATTGGTGAGTTTAACGGGTGGGGGCTCAACTGCCCGGCGAACATTCAGAAAGTATAATTGCTCGATAGAATAAGACTGCTCATTCCCGGCTTTCGTGAATGTTGCCAACACGTTAAAGCCCGTTTGCCCCCTTACGGTAGGGATCCCGGTAATGTTACCATTGGCTGTGTCCAGCGTTAGACCGGCGGGCAATACACCACCCCCCGTTAGTGCGTAAACCACTGTAAAACCATTATTTGGCGTTAAAGTGGCTTCGATATCAACGTTGAAACTATCGCCCACTTTGCCATCAATAATGACCTGATTTGGCGCTGGCAGCATGGTCGCTACAGGCGGGCCGGGGTTCACCGTTAAATTTATTGTTTCGGTTTTGTTGAAGTCAGGATCAAACTTGTCGGCAACTTTAACATCAAAACTAAATGTTCCTTCCTCGGCGGACGTTACTCTAATGACCCCGGTTTCAGAATCAATCACCATGCCGCTAAGTGCTGCAGGAAGCGTGCCGACGATTTCGAAATAATAAGTTAATCCATCGCCGCCTGTTGCATCAAAATCATGGGTATAAGGTTGGCGAACTGTTGCGTTGGCGGTAACTGTGTCAGTCAGATCAATCGCTGTTAACGGACTGCTTGGCCCGATATTAAAATCATAGGGCTGGGTAGCAAAAATTGACTGCCTATTGTCGCCCTGTCCTTTTGAAAATGTAGCCTTGACAGGAAAGCTACTAATAATTCTGCGTGAAGGTATTCCTGATAAAACGCCAGTCTGCGCGTCCAATGTCAGCCCCGGAAAAAATAGTTCTATGAACCTTGGGAAGGGTTCCGAATAATTTACCGTAAAATCGTCATTGGGTGTCAGTGTAGCGTCAAAATCCACCGTCAGCTGTTCACCGACTTTGCCAACTATGACAGCGTTGTTATCAGGCTGCCATGTCACAACGGGCGCCGATTGCGCAAACGCACTTTGCGTCAAAACCCCAAAAACCACAGCCAACGCAGCAAGAAACTTCAATAAACGCATTCTAAACTACCTCTACAAGCGGTGAAGGTTTCGGGCGAAATCGACCAGTTTGGATTTGGAAAAGCACCTACCCCTAAATCAACGCAATATTACGCAATGTTAATAGCGTGAGACTGCATGAGTCAGCGCGCTGGTCAACGCGCTCAAAGCGGATATCTAACGCAAAGGTAAACGAAATGTGGCAAAACTTTGTTTAGTGGCATAAATGCAACACCATTATTAGTTGCCGTATTGGAGCGTGCAGTGGGAATGGAACCCGCGCTAAAAGCTGCAGTTCTTAAGGTCTTCAATCACAAAATTATTTGGAATCGATGACCTGGCATTTACCGCCGTCCATCTTCCGCCTGATACGGTTACATTCCGCAATTGCTTTGTTTTCAGCCAATTTTTTTAAGGAATAACCCGTAACGGCAAAACATGAAGCGGGGTGATAGCCCGGATCATTTCCGAGAGTTGTTGCAAATGCTTTGTGACCAGCCTCTTTCTTATATTGGTTAAAGTTCTTTTGGCAGTTGGTTAGGCCAGCTCCTGAAGCCGTCGATGAAGCTGCACAAAATGCTAACACAATTACACTCGTCAGAATTGCCGCAGTAGATTTCATTTCAAATTCCCTCCAATATCAGGACACATTGTGAGTTATTGACGGGAGATTCATGTAAAGCAAGATCACTCTCGCCGCTGTTTGGTGAAATTTATCCGCTTTGCGATTACCAAATTCAATCAAGACTTATCGGTATCCCGCCTTCCGCGATTCAGCGCAGGGCTCACCTGGCTGTCACCGCGCGCACTTGGCAGCGCCAGATAAAGCATCAGCTTCATCTCCGCCCTGCCCCGCGCCACGCTGTCTAAAATCAGACCGGCAACACCAAAAAGCAGGCCGCACAGCGCCAGCATCATGGCAAACACAAAGGTTGGCATACGCGGCACAAGACTGGTGGCAAAATATTCAATTAAAACGGGCGTCACAAACAAAGCTGACACCACCAACAACCCGCCGGACATCAGCCCAAAAAACAAATCTGGCCGCGTTTCTTTTAGCAGCACAGCAAACATTTTCAAAATGCGCGCGCCGTCCTTAAATGTGGAGAGTTTGGAGTGCGAGCCTTCAGGGCGGCGGCCATATGCAAGACCGAGTTCAGCTACTGGCAGCCGCAATTCAGAGGCGTGCACCGACATTTCGGTTTCAATCTCAAACCCTGATGAAAACGCTGGAAAGCTTTTCACGAACCGGCGGGTAAACACGCGATAGCCTGAAAAAATATCGGTGAAATCGCGTCCGAACAGGCCGTGATAAATCCGGTTGAAAAGTTTATTGCCGAGGCCGTGACCCTTGCGCCCGGCATCTTCAGTCACGCCGTTGCGGGTGCCAACCACCATATCGCAGCGCTGCTCCACCATAATATCAAGCAATTTCAGCGCGTCCTCCGGCGCGTATGTGCCGTCGCCATCAGCCATAATGTAAAGATCAGCGTCGATATCCGAAAACATGCGGCGCACGACGTTGCCTTTGCCTTGGCGCGGTTCACGCACCACTATTGCGCCATGCGCGCGGGCAACAATTGAGGTCAAATCCTTCGAGTTGTTGTCATGGACGTAAACCGTTGCAGCGGGCAAAGCGGCACGAAAACGCTTGACCACATCGCCAATCGTCAGCTCTTCATTGTAGCACGGCAGCAGCACAGCGATCCGGTAACCGGTATAGGCTGGCGTCAGGGTTTGAACTGAAACCACTTCAACTTGTTCAGCCAAATGTTTGGTAATTCACAGGCAAAGGCTGAGGGTTTTGCGCTGTTCGCATGGCCGGTACTGATGTCGTTTGTGGCGCTTTATGCAGCGATACCCATTGATTATGTCCAAGGCGGCCATAGCGCGTCAGTGTTCACAGCAATCATCGCCATCCCGACCTTTCAGCTTCTCGACCAGTTTGCCAACGGTCAAATTGATCACCACAATGCGCAGCCTCTGTTAAGCCTGACTTTTATTGCAGCTATTGTTGCGCTGAAACAGCGCTCAATATCTGGCGTTTAGCGGGTCTTTGCCTCTATTTTATAATTGTATCCAAACAACTCCGCATAACATCCGTCATTATTGGGGGGGCGGTTCTCGCATCACTGCTGATCAGCCTGTTCCAATTTCGCGCCATTATTATGGGCGCACATTTAATTATGCCCCTCCTAGGTATTACCGCAGCAATAGTTTTCAAATGGGCTGACGGACCTGGCAAAAACATACTGCACAGGCTGGCAATGGTGGGTTTTGTGCTCGCCTGCTTCGGTCACAGCTGGGTGATTGCCACCGTGGTGATGAGCGGTTCACTTGAAGAAGATACCAAAAAAGAAGCGTCCGCTAAAAATGAAAAAGCCTGCTCCGGCCCTGCCTTTATCGCAATGCTCAATCAATTGCCCGCAACCACTTTGATGGCAGTTTCAAATCTTGGGCCGGATATTCTGATCGACACCCCGCACCACGTGTTGGCCGGGCCATATCACCGCAATATTGAGGGGCTTAAATCTTCAATCAACGCACATATTTTGCCAGCGGACCAAGCCAAGCTTGCAATGATCAACAGTGGCGCAACGCACTATGTGTGGTGCAAGGGTGCTAATGAAATATCGATTTATGCGAGTGAAAACGGTTTTGCTGCCGATATGCTGGCCGGCAAAGTACCGGTCTGGCTAACCAAGATAGCGGGAGCGCCCAACGGCGACTATTCGCTATATAAACTCTTAAGATGAGCTGGCTGTAAAAAAGCCGTCGGTCTAACTCGGAAACGCGAAAGCCGCGCCGGTTTTAATTCCTGCCGGCCAGCGCGTCGTAATGGTTTTCAGGCGTGTGTAAAAATGCACACTCTCCGGCCCATAAGCACCGTGATCGCCAAATGATGAGCGCTTCCAACCGCCGAATGAATGATAGGCGACCGGCACGGGTATCGGCACGTTAATGCCCACCATGCCGACTTCAATCTGGTTGGCGAAATCGCGCGCTGCATCACCGTCGCGGGTGAAGATTGCAGTACCGTTGCCATATTCATGGGCGTTGATCATATCGACGGCGGTTTTGAAATCCGGTGAGCGGACAACCGAAAGCACCGGCCCGAAGATTTCTTCTTTGTAAATCGTCATGTCGGTGGTCACGTGGTCAAACAATGTGCCGCCAACAAAGTAGCCGTTCTCGTAGCCCTGCATTTTAAAGCCACGGCCATCGACCACGATTTCAGCGCCTTCTTTCACGCCTTGGTCGATATAGCCGAGCACTTTTTGTTGGTGCGCTTTGGTCACCAGCGGGCCCATATCGGCATCCCTATCGGTGGCAGGCCCGATGCGCAGCGA